>JAIWOA010000149.1 GCA_020217115.1 Calditerrivibrio sp.
GCCACTTCAAAATTCCTTGATAACCTCAAGGATTTAGGATTTAAATATTCAGCAAGGGCAGGCTTTTCAATATGTCTTGATGACCTTATAATACCAGAGGAAAAAAATAAGATTATTGAAGCTGCTATGGAAAAAGTTATGCAAATTGAGGAGAGCTATAAAGAGGGTGCCCTTACTCCGGGTGAGCGATATAACCAGATAATTGAGATCTGGTCAAATACAAATGATGAGATTACGTCACACCTGATGAAAACTATTGAAAGTCAGGGAGGAGATAAATCTCAGACTGATAAAAGGAAAAGATTTTATAACCCGATATACGTTATGGCCCACTCTGGCGCAAGGGGTAGCAAGGCTCAGATAAGTCAGCTTTCAGGTATGAGAGGTCTTATGGCTAAGCCTTCAGGTGAAATTATTGAGACCCCTATTACAGCTAATTTCAGGGAAGGTTTAAGTGTTTCTCAGTATTTCACATCTACACACGGTGCCCGTAAAGGTCTTGCAGATACAGCTTTGAAAACTGCTAACGCAGGTTATCTCACAAGAAGGCTTGTGGATGTATCACAGGATGTTATAGTCCATGAAGAAGATTGTCATACAATAAAAGGTATTGAAATGACTGCTCTTATGGAAGGTAGTGAAATTATTGAACCTCTTGGTGAAAGGGTCTATGGAAGATATACGCTGGAAGATGTATACGATCCTATAACTGATGAGCTGCTAATAAAAGCTAATACCCTTATAGATAATGAAATAGTTCATGTAATAGAGAAAGCAGGCATCGATAGAATAAAGGTTAGAAGTGTTTTAACATGTGAACTGGAGCATGGTGTATGTAAGTACTGTTACGGTATGGATCTTGCGACTAAGAGGGAAGTGGAAATAGGTGAAGCTGTTGGGATTATTGCAGCTCAGTCAATTGGAGAACCTGGTACTCAGCTTACCATGAGAACATTCCATATTGGTGGTGCTGCTTCTACATCCACTGAAGCTTCAAATATTCATGCCAAATTTGGTGGAACAGTGGAACTGGTAGATGTTAGATTGGTGACCAATAGGTATGGACAGAATGTTGTTCTAAACAGAAATGGGGTTTTGCAGATTGTTGATAAATCTGGAAGAGTCCTTGAAAAGTTCATTGTAACTTATGGTACAAGGCTTAATGTTAGTCAGGGTCAAGAAGTTAAGCAGGGAACAATGCTTGCAGAGTGGGATCCTTATGCATCTGTTATTTTAACAGAATTTCAAGGTAAGGTAGCCTTTGGAGATATCATAGAAGGGGAGACTCTAAAAGAGGAGATAGATCCTGTTACTTCAGTTGCTCAGAAGATCATAATAAGTAGCACAAGGGAAAAAAGGCAGCCAAGAATTTCTATAAAGGATGAAAATAATAAAACTATCCATAGGTATATTTTACCTGTTGGGGCAATAATAAATGTTGAGGAGCATTCAATAGTTTTACCAGGGGATGTTATAGCAAAAATACCTAAGGAAACTATGAAGACAAAGGATATTACAGTAGGTTTACCAAGGGTTTCTGAGCTTTTTGAGGCAAGAAAACCAAAGGAGTCTGCTGTAATTGCAGAGATCGACGGTATTGTTAAAATAGAGGGTATTTCTAAGGGTACAAGAAAAGTTATTATTGAAAACCCAGAAACAGGCGATAAAAAATCCTACAATATTTCTGTTCAAAAGTATATAAATGTTAGAAATGGTGACAGGATTAAAGCTGGAGAGCCGATAGTGGATGGATTGGTGAACCCACATGATATTTTAGCAATTCTTGGTGAAGATGAACTACAAAAATATCTTGTAAATGAAATTCAAACAGTTTATCGCAAGCAGGGTGTTACAATTAATGATAAACATATAGAGGTCATTGTTAAACAGATGTTAAAGAAAGTAGTAATAGAAGATATTGGAGACTCTGACTTTATGCCTAATGAAGAGGTGTATAAATATGAGTTTCTGAAAGTTCAGCAGGAGCTAATTTCTCAGGGACTTGTTCCTCCAAGAGGTAGAGTTATTCTTCAGGGTATAACCAAAGCAGCTATTAATACTGAAAGCTTCATATCTGCAGCTAGTTTCCAGGAAACTACAAGGGTTCTTACCGATGCTGCTTGTATAGGTAAGATTGACCATCTAAGGGGATTAAAAGAGAATGTTATTATGGGTAGATTAATCCCTGCTGGAACAGGTTCCGAACATATAATATCTGAAAAATTTAAATTTGTGAAAAATAGTTTATAATTACGGGTGGGTTTTCCCACCTTTTTTATCCTGGAGGAGATTTTATGAACCATGTTACTGGCTGGATAGTTTTTCATGTCATAGTTTTTGGTATGCTTATAATAGATTTGGGTGTATTTAATAAAAAACCCCATAAAATAGGTGTAAAAGAGGCTGCCATAAACGTCGCTGTGTGGTTCGGAGTCGCATTTCTATTTAATATAGGTATCTACTTTTATAATGGGGAGCAGCAGGCGTTAGAATTTTTTACCGGATATATAATAGAGAAATCGTTAAGTATAGACAATATATTTGTAATGATAATGATATTCAGTACTTTTCATATTCCCGATGAGTATCAACATAAAATATTATACTGGGGTATTTTAGGAGCAATACTGATGAGGGGGGCAATGATACTCCTCGGTGTTGCAATTGTAGAGAGGTTCCACTGGGTTTTCTATATATTTGGGGTATTTCTTATATACAGTTCAATAAAGATGATCTTAAAGAAAGATGGTGAGCATATAGAAGTCGAGAAAAATTTTTTCGTAAGGTTAGTAAAAAAAATCTATCCAGTTACACAGGAGTATCAAGATGGTAGATTTTTTGTAAAAATTAATGGAGTCAAGCATGTTACTACGCTATTTCTTACTCTAATAGTTATAGAGTTTACAGACCTTGTTTTTGCAATCGATTCTATACCTGCAATATTTGCTATAACTACAGATCCATTTATAGTATACACATCAAATATTTTTGCTATTTTAGGACTTAGATCTATGTATTTTGCTCTGGCGAGTGTTATTGAAATCTTTTATCTTTTAAAATATGGCTTAGGTATAGTATTGGGTTATGTTGGTGTAAAAATGCTTTTGATCGATTTTTATCATATGCCAACCCTGATTTCATTGATTATTATTGTCGGTGTGCTCTCAATATCTATATTTTTGTCTGTGATTATGCCAAAAGAGAAGAAATAATTAAAAAGCCTTAATAAAAATCTGTTTTTACTCATATTTTATTGACAATCCTTAATATTTAATCTATTAATTGATTTATAATCTATAGGGAGATGTTTATGTGCTTAGGTTTTCCCGGTTTGATATTAGAGATGGATGAGTTTAGCGCAGTTGTCGATATTGCTGGAACTAAGAGAGAGGTAAGTCTTGCCATGCTCCCGGAAGAGGTCAGTGTTGGAGATTATGTGATGGTACATGTAGGTTTTGCCATTGCAAAGATGGATCCTGAGGAAGCAAAAGAGACACTAAAGACTTTGTTAGAGTATTCTGATGGAATTGATAGAGAATTTTAGACGTAAAAGTATAGTAAAAATTCTTCTAAGAAAGATAGAAGAGTCTCTTTTAAAAAATCAAACTTATAAAATAATGGAGATATGTGGAACACACACAGTTTCAATTTCAAGATTTGGTATAAGGAGCCTCCTGCCTAAAGATATCCAGCTTATTTCGGGGCCTGGATGTCCAGTTTGTGTTACATCTCAGGGTGAGATAGATTCTATATTTTCATTGATTAATCAAAAAGATCTGATAATAGCTGTTTATGGAGATCTGATGAGGGTTCCGGGGAGTGACGGGAAAAGTCTTTTAGATTATCGTGGTATGGGTGCTGATATTGTTGTAGTAAATTCAGTTTTAGATATTATTAAACTTGCTAAGAGTACGGATAAAAATATTGTTTTTGTCAGCATAGGTTTTGAAACTACTACCCCCCAGACTGCATATCTAATACTTGAGTCCCAGAGGCTTGGGCTATCAAATCTATCTGTGTTACTCTTTAACAAAACTATGCCTGAGGTCATTTCGCTTATTCTAAAAGATAAGAATCTTAAGATAGATGGTTTTTTGTGCCCAGGGCATGTGACGACTGTTACCGGTGTAGATATTTATACCCCTATGATAAAGAATAATAAAGCTGCAGTTGTTACTGGTTTTGAGCCTGTAGATATTTTACAATCTATTTTAACAATCGTGGAACAGGTAAATAGTAATAACTTTTCCATAGTAAACAATTACAAGAGGGTTGCTTCTGGAGAAAAGAATGAGAAAGCTTTATCCATGATAGAAAAAGTTTTTTGTTTAAGTGATGCAGATTGGAGAGGAATAGGTACTATAAAGGGTTCTGGGTTAAGAATCAGGGAAGAATTTGAAGAATATGATGCATCAAAGAAATTTGATATAACATTTCCTAAATATACAGACAAATATGGATGCCGTTGTGGTGATGTATTAAAGGGTTATATTACTCCAAAGGAGTGCAAAATGTTTGGAGATGTTTGCACCCCTGAAAATCCTTTTGGACCTTGCATGGTTTCCAATGAAGGTACATGTGCTGCATATTACCAGTTTGGAGGGGAAATTGAGTGATTTTGTAACTCTTTCATATGGTGGAGGTGGAAGACAATTCCAGAAGTTTCTTAAAAATTATATTATCGAAAATCTTGGCAATGAGATTATATCTGAGCTTGGGGATGCTTCATATATTAGCCTTAGAGGTGATTACGCCTATAGTACAGACTCTTTTATTGTTGAACCTGAGTTTTTCTATGGAGGTGACATTGGTAAATTATCAGTTGTAGGTACATGTAATGATTTAGTTGTTAGTGGAGCTGTACCTATGTATTTGAGTTTATCTTTTATAATCTCAGAAGGGTATCATCTTGATAAACTTAAAGATATTATTTTATCAATAAAAAAATATTCAGAAGAGATTGGTGTTAAAATTGTTTGCGGGGATACAAAGGTTATTCCACGTTCAGAGAAAGAACAGATATTTATTAATACCTCAGGAATTGGTAAAGTTATTAAAAAACTGAACGATTATAGCAACATAAAGGTTGGTGATAAAGTTATATTTACTTCCGATATTGCAAGGCATGGTATATCGATCTTGCTAAAACGGGAAGGGATAGACTCAGAGATAATTAGTGATTGTGGTCATCTTTATAATTTGTTCAAAGATCTTGATTATAGTTTTTTAAGATTTTCAAGGGATGCTACGAGAGGTGGTGTTGCTGCTGTTTTGAATGAGATTGCTGACATGAGTGGTTTTGGTTTTGAAATTGATGAATCATGTATTAATATAGATGATAGGGTTAAGTACTATTGTGAATTTTTTGGTTATGATCCACTTCAGATAGCCAATGAAGGGTTGGCGGTTATTATTGTTAGTCAGGATGCTGCTGATGAAGTTTTGATAAATATAAAAAAAACTAAAATGGGTATAAATGCTTCTTTGGTTGGGGTTGTAACTGATAAAAAAAAGGTTGTATTGAAAACCACAATTGGTGGTAAACGTTATGTTGAGATGCCTCTGGGTGAAATTTTA
>JAIWOA010000150.1 GCA_020217115.1 Calditerrivibrio sp.
TTATTATAATATAATCAAGATTCATCTTCTTTATAAGATGGTTACCTAATTCAGAGTTGTATTTTTCTGCAAATATTACACCAAAGTTTCTTCCAGATTTATCAGAAAATATCTGAACAAGCTTTTCAGAGTTTTTAAGATATTTATCTAGAGATTCAGATTCTATATCTATAATGAGGGCCTCTTCCTTTTGAAATTCCACTGATGGATTTGAAAGGAATCTACTCTGAAATCTTTCTAAACCGTACAGGGTGAATAGCATATTCATTTTTAGGCTATCTCCCCTCTTCAGATGCCACATATCAAAATCATTTACACAATCTACAAGCTCTCTATATTCAGATAGGTTAAATCCGCTATTGGTGAGCCATTCATATGTAAGTGCTGTCGCAGATCTGCTTGTGTCAATGAGGGCAAAGTCTCTTTCTGCCATATTTAAAGATGTTTTGTGGTGGTCTATAAAAACTATCTCTATATGATTTTCTAAAAAATTAAAAATCTCCTCCGATGGAGATATATCTGTAATTATTATCTGATCATACTTGTTGTAATTGTTTTGTATAAAATTGTCTACTTCATCGTAATTAAGGTAAAAAGTTTCAACAAAATCGTAACACTTTTTTACAAGTATGGCACATCCAACACCATCAAGATCGTTGTGTGTAACATGAAGTATCATGATCTATTCTCCAATTATTTTAATAAGTACTCTTTTTCTCCTACAGCCATCAAATTCTCCGTAAAAGATCTGTTCCCATGTCCCAAAATCAAGCTTTCCATTTGTAATTGCCACTACAACTTCCCTACCCATGATCTGTCTCTTTAGATGAGATGCTGCGTTGTCTTCCCCTGTCAAATTATGTCTATATTGGGATATCGGTTCGTGTGGGGCTAATTTTTCAAGCCAGATCTTGAAATCATTATGTAATCCCGATTCATCATCATTTATAAAGACAGATGATGTGATATGCATAGAATTTACAAGGCATAGACCCTCCTGGATCCCACTTTCATTTATAGCATTCTGGACATCTCTGGTTATGTTGATTAATTCAAACCTATTTTTTGTTTGAAAAAAAAGTTCTTTCCTGAAGGATTTCATTAAAACCTCTCTGAATATATATTCTACTTTATTAACTTTAATGATAAACATTGTTTTTTAATAAATCAATAAAAATAATTTATCCCCTTGAAATTTGTGGTTCATTATGATATATTACTAAACAATTTTAAGCTAAATTTAACATAGTGGGGTAAATATGAGTAAAACTGGTGCAGAGATTTTAGTTGAGTGTTTGAAAAAGCATGGAGTAGATCTGATTTTTGGTTATCCTGGCGGGGTACTATTAAGCATTTATGATAAATTATTTGATTCTGATATACTTCATGTTTTGCCAAGGCATGAGCAGGGTGGTGCACATGCTGCAGATGGTTATGCAAGATCTACAGGTAAGGTTGGGGTATGTTTTGGAACAAGTGGTCCTGGAGCAACTAACCTTGTCACAGGTATTGCTACAGCTTATCTTGATTCCATACCTATGGTTGTTTTTACAGGTCAGGTTTCTACTAATCTGATAGGTGGAGATGCTTTCCAGGAGGCAGATATCGTTGGTATAACCAGACCTATAGTAAAACACAGTTACCTTGTAAAGGATGTTGATGATATTGCCACTGTTATATCAGAGGCATTTTATCTTGCGAAGACTGGAAGACCTGGTCCTGTTCTCGTTGATCTTCCAAAGGATGTAATAGCTGCAAAATCAAAAAATAGCTGTGCTTCAGATGTGAAGATTGTTGGTTACAATCCTACCTATGAAGGTCACCCTATGCAGATTAAAAAGATGATTAAATTGTTAGAAAACGCCAAATCTCCCGTAATTCTTATAGGTGGTGGGGTAAAATTAAGCAATGCCTCAGAAGAGCTTCTCAGGTTTGTGGAAGCTATAAATCTGCCTGTTGTATCATCATTAATGGGTATCGGTGCTTTTCCTAATCCACACAAAAATTGGGTTGGATGGGCTGGTATGCATGGTAATTATGCTTCAAATATGGCTTTGACAGAAGCTGATTATATTATTGCCATAGGTAATAGATTTTCGGACAGGACTACTGGTAGACTTGACGGTTATGCAGTTAAAGCTAAAAAAGCTCAGATTGACATAGATCCTACCTCAATAGATAAAAATGTAAAAGTGGACGTGCCTATTGTAGGTGATTGTAAAACTGTTTTGAAACAGGTTTTACATTATCTTGGGGATTTTAATTGGGAAAAATGTAAAAAGGATAGGGAAGATTGGCTTAAAAGGATAGAATACTGGGAAAATGAGAGGCCCTTTGGATATAAATTCTCAGATAGGATCATAAAACCACAGTATGTTGTTGAAAAGATATATGAAGTTACTGGTGGTGATGCAATTATTACTACTGAAGTTGGTCAGAATCAGATGTGGGCAGCTCAATTTTATAAGTTTAAAGATCCAAGGCAATTTATAACATCAGGTGGGCTTGGTACGATGGGGTTTGGTTTTCCTGCTGCCATAGGTGCTAAGCTTGGTAACCCAGACAAAGAGGTTTTTGATATTGCTGGTGATGGAAGTTTCCTTATGAACATGCAGGAGTTGTGTACTGCTGTTCAGTATAGAGTGGGTGTAAAGGTTGCAATCTTAAATAATAAATTTTTAGGTATGATAAGGCAATGGCAACATCTATTTTATAATAAGAGGTATTCAAATTCATGTCTTGAATGCCAGCCAGATTTTGTTAAACTTGCTGAATCCTACGGTTGTGTTGGATTTAAAGTTGAAAAACCGTCTGAAGTAGAGAATGTTCTGAGGGAATCCCTTAAAATTAAAAATAAACCTGTGTTGATGGATTTTAATGTTGACCGGGAAGAGAATGTTTATCCTATGGTTCCTGCTGGTGCTGCTTTAAATGAAATGGTTTATGGAGAGAGGTAGATATGAGACATATAATTTCTGTACTTGTTGAAAATAAATTTGGAGTGCTTGCTAGAATTTCAGGGCTTTTTAGTGGCAGGGGGTATAATATTGAAAGTCTTTCAGTAAACGCTACGGAAAATGAAAATATCTCAATAATGACTATAGTTACTCGTGGTGATGATCATGTTATAGACCAGATAATAAAACAGCTAAGGAAGCTTGTAAATACAATTAAAGTCAGGGATGTTACTCAAGTGGAGCATGTAGAAAGGGAGCTTATTCTTGTTAAGGTTCATGCTACACAGAGGACAAGATCTGATATTTTGAATATAATAGATACTTTTAGGGGAAAAGTGGTTGACATAAATAAGGAATCTTTGGTAATAGAGATGACAGGTGATCAGAACAAACTTAATGCCCTTGTAGATGTTCTTGAACCCTATGGAATCATAGAAATAATAAGAAGTGGAACGATAGCTATTGCAAGGGGAAGTAAGTCAACAACAGATTTTACTAAGCAGGATATAAAAAACCAGGAGGAATAATTAATGAAAGTTTACTATGAAAAGGATGCAAATTTAGAGCTCATCAAAAAGAAAAAGGTTGCAATAGTTGGTTATGGAAGTCAGGGGTATGGACATTCCAATAACCTTAAAGATAGTGGTGTGGATGTTGCTGTTGCACTTCGGAAAAATGGATCTTCATGGAAAAAAGCTGAAAGTTCCGGTTTAAAAGTTATGGAGGTTTCAGAAGCAACGAAATGGGCAGATCTATTGATGATCCTTGTGCCAGATGAGATTCAGGGTGATCTGTATAGAACTGAAATAGCTCCATACATCAAAGAAGGCACTTATCTTGCTTTTGCTCACGGTTTTAACATACATTTTGGGCAGATTGTTCCTCCTAAAAATGTTAATGTAATTATGATAGCTCCAAAAGGTCCTGGACACCTTGTAAGAGCTGAATACACAAAAGGTGGTGGTGTTCCATGCCTGATAGCCGTCGAACAGGACTATTCTGGTGATTCGAGGGAGGTTGCACTTTCCTATGCAGCTGCCATAGGTGGAGCAAGGGCTGGAGTTCTTGAGACAAATTTCAGAGAAGAGACAGAGACTGACCTTTTTGGTGAGCAGGCTGTTTTATGTGGAGGGCTTACTCAGCTTATAAAGTATGGCTTTGAAACACTTGTTGAGGCTGGTTACGCACCTGAAATGGCCTATTTTGAATGTATGCATGAGGTAAAGCTTATTGTTGATCTCCTTTATGAAGGAGGAATTTCAAATATGAGGTATTCAATAAGTAATACTGCTCAGTATGGTGATTTGACGAGGGGACCTGTAGTTATAGATCCTCAAGTTAAAGAGAATATGAAAGAGGTATTAAGGCAGATACAGGCTGGAGAGTTTGCTAAGGAGTGGATGCTTGAAAATAAAGCCGGCAGACCTGTGTTCAATGCTCTGACAAAAATGGATGAAAATCATCAGATAGAACAGGTAGGTGGAAAGCTCAGAGGTATGATGAGCTGGCTTGGAAAAGGGAAGATAGTGGACAAAGAAAAAAATTAGTATTTATATCTTAAATAAAAAAGGGCGGCGTAATGGCCGCCTTTTCTATTTATATTTTGGGTGCTCCCAATAAAATATCTTTACTTACGTTATCTGAATATTTTTTGAAATTCTCATTGAAGTCAATTGCCAATTTTTTGATAGTTTCATCATATTTTGCTTTATCCTCCCAAGAGTTTCTCGGATTTAATATCTCTTGAGGAAGTTCTGGAATAGATATCGGTATTTGAAATCCAAAGATTTTATCATTGTTGAACTGTACATTATCAAGCTCATTTTCAAGTATGGCTTTTATTATTCTCCTTGTATATTCTATGGAAAATCTTTTACCTGTACCGTATGGACCTCCAGTCAGCCCTGTATTGACGAGCCAGCATTTTACATTGTATTTTGATATCTTTTCTCCAAGAAGCTTTGCATAAATTGCTGGGTGATGAACCATGAATGGTGCTCCAAAGCATGCACTAAAAACAGATTTTGGTTCTTTTACCCCTTTTTCTGTACCTGCCACCCTCGCTGTATAACCAGATATGAAGTGATACATTGCCTGATTTATGTCAAGTTTTGCCACAGGTGGGAGTACACCGAAAGCATCATAAGTAAGAAAAATTATATTTGATGGAATGCCTGCTACCCCACTTTTTACAATATTTGGGAGATGGGTTATAGGATAGGATGCTCTTGTGTTTTCTGTCAGAGATTCATCATCAAGGTCAATTCTTCTTGTAACGACGTCTATTGCTACATTTTCCAGAATAGTTCCAAATTTCCTTGTGCATTCATATATGTCTGGTTCAGACTGTTTTGATAATTTTATTACTTTAGCATAACAACCACCTTCTATGTTAAAAATGGCTGTGTCACTCCAGCCATGCTCATCATCTCCTACAAGAAGCCTCTCGGGATCTGTTGAAAGAGTTGTTTT
>JAIWOA010000042.1 GCA_020217115.1 Calditerrivibrio sp.
AAATGGCTGGGATGAAACTGAAGGATTAATTTAATATATGTAAGGAGTAACTTATGATAAAAATAGTTGAAGATGGAGGGGTGTGTACCCCACTTGGTTTCTCTTCTGGAGCAGTTTCTGCAGATATAAAGGGTAATAAATCTGGGAAGTTAGACCTTGGGATATTATTGTCTGAAGTCCCCTGTGAGGTTGCTTCAACATTTACAAAGAATAGAATGAAGGCAGCTCCTGTAATAGCAGCTGAAAAACAGATGCATGATGGAGGGGAATTTTTTGGGGTTTTGGTAAATAGTGGCAATGCAAATGCCTGTACAGGTAAGCAAGGTATAGATGATTACTTTAAAATTACATCCAGTTTTGCGCATAAACTTGGTTTGAAAAAAAAATCATTATTTATGTCATCTACAGGTGTAATTGGTGTTAGATTACCTGTGGATAAAATTTTGTCAAAGGCTGATGATCTTCTGGATTCTATAGATGATGATGACATACTTTTTTCAAAAGCTATAATGACAACTGATACAAAACCTAAAAGAATAGCAGTTCTGGTGGAAACTGATAATGGCATTTATGTGGTGGGTGGCACTGCAAAAGGGGCAGGTATGATTGCCCCATCTATGGCTACGATGCTTGCATTTATAACTACCGATGCGATGGTAGAAGGTAGTATTTTACAAAAAGTTCTTAATAATGCAGTAGAAAGTAGCTTTAATTCCATAACAGTGGATGGGGATATGAGTACCAATGATACATGCTTTATCTTTGCAAATGGCTTGAGTGGTATAAAGATAGCAAAACCGGAAGAGATAGAAAAATTTCAGACAGCTGTTAAATTCGTTTGCGATCATCTCGCAAAGGAGATAGTTATGGATGGTGAGGGTGCAACAAAACTTGTTCATATACAGATAGACAATGCAAAATCCTATGAAGATGCTAAAAACTGTGCCTTTAAGATAGCCAACTCACCCCTTGTAAAAACGATGTTTTTTGGTTCTGATCCAAATTGGGGAAGGCTCATGGCATCCATAGGTGCATCACTTATAGATATAGATCCAGAAACTGTAGATATCTATTTCAACGATATAAAATATGTGGAAAATTCTGTTTTGATAGATCCCTCCCTTGAAAAAGATATACATGAAATAATGCTTGGAAGGGAATATTTGATAAGAATAGATCTCAAAGTGGGGAATCATTCCTGCAGGGTTATGACATCTGATTTTAGCTATGATTATATAAAAATTAATGCAGATTATAGAAGCTAATGACAGATTTTGTTTATAACTTAGGGAAATCGTTTTTAGATTTTTTTAGATTTTTAAAAGGGTATATATATTTTTCTCTTATCATAATATCGCAGTTTTTATTTTTTAGATTGTTTAATCCAGCAGTATTTTTGGTTACTTTGAGGCAGATTTATTTTACTGGCGTTCAAATTATTAGAGTTGTTATTATTGTTTCATTCTTTCTTGGGCTTGGACTTGTAGGTTTTTTAGGGAAATTTCTTTTTAATATAGGAGCTGCTGATCATATAGGTAAAATACTTATTCTTACAATTGTACGTGAATTTGCTCCCCTTGTTACAGCGATACTTTTATCTTTTAGAACGTCTACTGCTATTAGTGCAGAGATATCGATGATGAAATTTGGTAATGAAATTAATACTTTAAGGTCTTTGGGGATAAATGAATATAATTATCTTTATATTCCGAGGGTTTTTGCCGGGATTGTATGTAGTTTTTCTCTGGCGGTATTCTTCACTATTGTATCCGTAATGGTAGGTTACTTCTTGCTGAGTTTTAAGCTTCATATGACCTTTGATTACATGATTATGATGATCTTTAATGAGCTTGATATAAATGATATAATATGTTTTATATATAAAACTGTATTGTTTGGATTTGTGCTTATCACTATCCCAATTTATACATCTGCAACATCCGTTGGAAAATATTCAACAGATGTTCCCATAGCGCTATCAAAGGGTATGATGAGACTTTTTTATGGCCTTATTATTGTAGAAATTACAGGGGCAATGATATGAAAAGTCTTGTATTGGTAAAAAATAAAGAGGAAGAAACTGTCATTGTTAATAAACTTATTACCTACAATGAGGAAAATTTAAATATTTTTATTATTGCTGAGCAACTCCCCTTAATTTCTAACCTATCTGTTATAGAAAATATGATATTACCAGCATCTTATCATAGGCATAAGAAGATAGTAGAATATATTGATATAGCTCATAGATATCTTAGTGAATATGGACTTGAGAATAGGATTTATGCAAGGAAGGGTGATCTTAATAGTTATGAAATATTTTTGATCAAATATATCTCAAGCAAGATTTCAGAGGTTGATAATATTGCTTTTATTTCACCGTTAAATTCTGTTGATGTTATGTATCATGGAAATCTGTACGATTTTTTTAAAAATTGTAATGAAAATTATTTAATATTAGATTATAATGAGTCATATAATAAATACAAAAACATAAATGGTCTATTAAAAATGGAGTTTGATGAATGGCTGATCCAAGGTTTAAAGGTATAGAAATAAAGGTGGGTATTTTTATACTCTTTGCGATATTGTCTGTCCTTGTAGTTTTAGGATTAGTGGCTATTAATAAGAATATTTTAACCACTAAAGTTAGATTGATAATATATTCTAATGATGGGGATGGTTTATCAAATGGTATGCCTGTTATTTTTTCAGGTTTTCAGATAGGAAGAATTCAGGATTTAAATCTTGAAGATGATGGAAGAGTTAAGATGGTTGTAAAAATTCCTGATGATTATGTAAAATGGATAAAGAAGGATTCTGAATGTAAGCTTGAGTCTAAAAATCTTCTTGGTGCATCGAGTATAACATTTTCTGGTGGTAAGGATAGGGTTGTTAAAGATGATGATAAATTTTTTCTTGTTAGGAGTCGTGGGTTGGAAGAGCTTATAGAAAAGGCTAAGCCAGTAATTGAAGATGCAAAGGTTATTGTTGCAAATGTCCGTTCTATCACTGATGACTTAAAGGATAAGAATGGAGATCTGGCAAAGCTGATGAGAGGGCTTGGAAATGTCGGGGATGATCTTACTCTAAAGAGAGGAACTCTTGGAAAGCTAATAAGAACTGAAGAGCTTAATAATAAAATAGAAAAGATTACTGATAATGTTGTGATTTTACAGAAAAATCTGAATGAAATTTCTACTAAGGTTTCTAATATTATGGACAAAGTTGGTGAAAGAGTTGATGGCACAGAGGAGACCTTAAAAGAGGTTAATTCCCTTATGAAAAAATCAAATGAACTTATTATCGATGTTAATAAGAGAGTAAAAGAGATTGAGCCTATTTTGAAAAATACTGAAAATATAAGTAAAAATATAGCAGAAACTTCAGATAACCTTTCCCAAATAAAGAAAGAAGCAGACGAAATACTTAATTCTACCAACAGGCTTCTCATCAATCTTGAACAAAGGTGGCCGTTTAGTAGTGGTAGTAATAAATCTGAAGGGAGTTTGAAAATCCCATGATAAAAAGATTATTTTACTCAATAATAGTGATATTCTTGTTTGCTTGTTCATCTAAGAAGATGTCGGATGTCTATCTGCAGGGTGAGAGGTATTATGAAAATTACAAAAAGTACTACGCGAGTGGAGATTTTAAGATTGCTGAAACAAATTTCCTGAAGGCTGTGGATCTTTTTCAGAAATCTGACAATATTTGCAATCTTTCTTCTATGTATATTGGGAAATATATTATTGAAAAAGATAACAAATCAATGGATATTGCCAAGAGATATGCACTGTTGAATAACTGTAGAATCGAATTGAACATTATAGATTATTTCATGGCCACTTCTTATGTTTATGATATTTTACCTATTAGCTTAAAAATTCAATCGTCAGAATTTAAATCAGCTGATGATCTAATTAAAAGACTATCCAGAAAAGATATAGATGATTTTTCTAAATCAAGAATTGGAAGATTTTTTAGTAATAAATTTATAGAAAAGGGGCTTTTAAAGGATGCCGATAAGTTGTTAGATTTTGTTATTGATCTGGACAGATTTAATGGCTGGACTTACAACTTAAGGGAAGATTTGTTGATGAAAAAGTCTGTTTGTGATTCAATTGGCAGTGATTGCAGGTATATTGATGAAAGATTAAGCATCATAGATGCTAAGTTGAATAAAAAATAGGCATATCATAAGTCGTTTTGATAACTTTCCCATGTTTAATGTATATATTTTTTGGCACATATATTGCTTGAAATAAATAAGATGGTAGATATAAAGGGGGTATGATGAAAAAAATTGAAGCTATAATAAAGCCTTTTAAATTGGATGAGGTAAAAGAGAAATTAACTGAAATAGGTATTAACGGTATAACTATTTCTGAAGTAAAAGGTTTTGGGAGACAGAAGGGACATACGGAGCTTTATAGAGGAGCAGAGTATGTTATAGATTTTATACCAAAAATAAAAATAGAGCTGGTTTTAGTTGATGAAATGGTTAGAGATACTATAAAGGTAATAGCTGATGCAGCAAGAACTGGTAGAATTGGAGATGGCAAAATATTTGTTAGCACTATTGATGAAGTTATAAGAATTAGAACCGGTGAAACTGGAGAAAATGCACTTTAATAAACTGTTTTTTTTACATTACAAAAAGATTTGGAGGAAAGATGACACCAAAAGAGGTTTTAAAGCTCATAGATGAGCAGAATGTTAAGTTTATTGATCTCAGATTTGTAGATTTTTTTGGTTTGTGGCAACATTGTTCATACCCTGTTAGTATGTTTGATGAGGATACTTTTGAGGATGGGCTTGGATTTGATGGTTCAAGTATAAGGGGATGGCAGGCTATAAACAATAGTGATATGCTTATAATCCCGGATGCAGCTACTGCTAAACTTGATCTATTTGCACAAGTTCCAACCCTTATAATGCTTTGTAAGATAGTTGATCCAATCACTAAGGAACCATATTCAAGGGATCCAAGAAATATTGCTATGAAAGGTGTTAAGTATCTTAAAAGCACAGGTATTGCAGACACTATATTCTTTGGTCCTGAACCAGAATTTTTCATATTCGATGATGTAAGGTATGCATGTACACCAAACGAGAGCTTTTACTCCTTCGATTCTGTAGAGGGGGGCTGGAATACAGGTAGAGAAGAGATGCCAAATTTAGGCTACAAAATTAGGCACAAGGAAGGCTATTTTCCTGTTCCTCCCCACGATTCATTAATGGATATAAGGTCTGAAATGGCATTGGCCCTGATGAAGTTTGGGATTGAGGTTGAGGCTCACCACCATGAAGTTGCTACAGCTGGTCAGGTTGAGATTGATATTAAGTTTGCACCATTGGTCGAACAAGCCGATAACCTTATGTTTTACAAGTATGCGATTAAAAATGTAGCAAAATCTTTTAATAAAACAGTAACATTTATGCCAAAACCTATGTTTGGAGACAATGGAAGCGGTCTTCATTGCCATCAGTCTCTATGGAAAGATGGCAAGCCACTCTTTGCTGGAGATGACTATGCTGGACTCAGTGAGATGGCACTTTACTATATAGGTGGAATAATAAAACATGCAAAATCTCTTGCTGCTTTTACTAATCCTATAACTAACTCCTATAAAAGGTTAGTGCCTGGTTATGAAGCACCTGTAAACCTTGCATATTCTTCAAGAAATAGGAGTGCGTCAATAAGGATACCTATGTATTCTGCATCCCCAAAATCTAAGAGAATTGAAGTAAGATTCCCTGATCCTTCTTGCAACCCATATCTTGCATTTACTGCAATGATGATGGCTGGCCTTGATGGTATCGAGAATAAGATCGATCCAGGTGAGCCAATGGACAAAAATCTCTATGATCTGGACCCTATAGAGCTATCTAATATCCCTAAAATGCCGGGATCTCTTGAAGAAGCCCTTGATGCCCTTGAAAAAGACCATGAGTTTCTTTTAAAAGGTGATGTATTTACTGAGGATGTTATATCTACCTGGATATCTTATAAAAGACAAAACGAGGTAGCTGCGGTAAACATGAAACCACATCCAATGGAGTTTATGTTGTATTTTGACTGTTAGTTTTGTTTCTTCAAACTCCCCTTCTAAATTTTATTGGAGGGGAGTTAATCAATTTTTTAATTGACTTTACAATATACTTTATTAAAATAGTTTCAATGAAAAGTGAAAGATTTTTCCCTGCGGAATGGTATGAACAATCCTGTGTGCAACTTACCTGGCCTCATGTCAATACTGACTGGTCTGGTTATCTAATTGATGCTGATGACTGTTTTTTAGATATAGCTAGGCATATTTCCGAGAGGGAAAAGTTGATTATTGTATGCAGTGAGATTGATAGGGTAAAGGTTTTAACAAAAAGTCTCAATACAAGAAACATCATTTACCTTAATATCCCCAATAACGATACATGGGCAAGGGACCATGGAGGTATTACTGTTTTTGAAAATGGTTACCCTGTTATTATGAATTTTCAATTCAACGGTTGGGGGTTGAAGTTTCCATCAAATCTTGACAATCAGATAACCAGAAAAATTTTTGAGAGATCTATCTTTGGTAAAAATGTAAAATTGGAAAATCATCTCGACTTTGTTCTGGAAGGTGGCAGCATAGAGTCTGATGGCAGAGGTGTCCTCCTTACAACCTCTAATTGTCTTTTATCTGAAAACAGAAATGAGATGTTTGGTAAAGAGATTATAGAGGAGAGATTAAAAAATTACTTTAATGTTAGAAAGATATTGTGGTTGGAGCATGGTTTTCTGGAGGGTGATGACACAGACAGTCATATAGACACGCTTGCGAGATTTTGTGATGAGAAAACTATCTGTTACGTAAAATGTGACGATGAAGATGATATACATTATAATGCACTGAAAAGTATGGAGGAACAACTTTTAGAATTTACCGATCTAAATAGTAGAAAATACGATACTGTTCCTTTACCTATGGCTGAGCCTATGTATCATGAGGATGAGCGATTGCCAGCAACCTATGCTAATTTCTTGATTATAAATGACGCAGTGTTAGTTCCTGTTTATGGTTCTAAAAAGGATAGTGAGGCAATTGATATTTTAAAAAATATTTTTAAGGGAAGGGATATAATTCCTATAGATTGTTCTGTTCTTGTTAGACAGCATGGTTCGCTCCATTGTGTAACAATGCAGTATCCAAAGGGGGTTCTTGATGAGTAAAATTGTTAGAGTGGGTCTGGTTCAACAGGCTAATAGCTCAGATATCGATAATAATATAAATAAACTTGTTAAAAACATTGAAGAATTAGCTGGGAAAGGTTGTAGCTTAATTGTATTACAGGAGCTACATAATAGCCTGTATTTCTGTCAACATGAGGATGTTGACTATTTTGATTTAGCAGAAACGGTACCTGGAAAGTCTACTGATATCTTTTCTCAGGTTGCAAAGAAGAACAACATTGTCCTTGTGACATCTTTATTTGAAAGAAGAGCCCCCGGATTGTATCACAACACAGCTGTTGTGTTTGAAAAGGATGGATCTATTGCAGGTATTTATAGAAAAATGCATATTCCCGATGATCCTGCTTTTTATGAAAAATTCTATTTTACCCCCGGTGATCTGGGTTTTAAACCGATAGACACTTCGGTGGGTAAACTGGGTGTTTTGGTATGTTGGGACCAGTGGTATCCTGAAGCGGCAAGACTGATGACCCTTTCTGGAGCTGAAATACTTATATATCCTACTGCGATTGGCTGGGATATTAATGATCTCCAGGACGAAAAGGATAGACAGCTAAATGCATGGATAATATCTCAGAGGGGGCATGCTGTGGCAAATGGCCTATACGTTGTATCTGTAAATAGGGTAGGGTTTGAGGCTGATCCATCTGGTATTGGAACTGGTATAAAATTTTGGGGGAACAGTTTTGTTGCCGGACCACAGGGGGAGCTATTGGTATATGGAGAAAATGTTAGTGAACAAAATCTTTTTGCTGATATTGATCTTGAAAGGATAGAAAAGGTCAGAAGGATCTGGCCATTTCTGAGGGATAGAAGGATAGATTTTTATTCTGATATAACCAGAAGATTTATCGATTAATTTTTCAAATATATTTGCTCATTTTTATTTACCGATTATAATTAAAATATATAACAGATATGGGGGTAAAATGAAAAAACTTGGTGAAATTCTCATAGAAAAAAAGATTTTAAGCCCTCAAGATCTGGAACAGTTACTTCAGAAACAAAAGGTTACAAAAGAGAAATTGGGCGATCTTGTTGTAAAGTCTGGTTTCATAAGTTCAGAGGATCTTATGAAAATAGTTGCTGAACAGTATGGTCTGCAGTATATGAATATTAGAGAGATTGTGTTACCTGTTTCTCTTCAAAAAGAGTTCAATTTTGAAGTGTTGAAAAACTACAGGATTGTCCCTTTAAAAGTTGATGACAAAAAGGTTTTTATCGGTATAAACAATGTGAACATTTTGAAGGATCTTGATGATATATCTTTTAATTTAGGTAAAAATGTTGTCCCTGTTCTTTTAAGTGAAGTTGCAGTAGATAAGATGTTAGATGACCTTGAGAAACTTCCTTTTGGCTCAAAGGATTATTTGTATAAATCGATAGAAACAATTGTTGATGGCAAAAGTGATGTGGATAAGCTTGTTAAAAGTATTTTAGACTATGATAGCTACATAGAAAGGATATTTATAAAAGAGGATGCGCCACCATTCATAAAAAAGATCAATCTGATTGAAAAAGTTCCCACCGAACCACTCAGCAAAGCTCAGATACTAAATGCAATCAAAAATATGTGTGATGAAAATGAGAGAAAATTGCTTGTAAACAATGGGTTTATAAGTATAAAAAAGAATTTAGATAATAAGATGTTAACTATCAATATATATAAAGAGGGGAATAGTTTTTTTATACTGGTTATTAACCATAGAAGTACGGCCAAAAATCTATTGGATTACAAACTTGATAAGAACTTGATAAAATATCTCCTTGAACCATCACGGTGGATAATATTTTTGATAGCTCCCTTTGGGCATGGCAAAGCCACATTTTTTTCATCTATCATAGAATATTTTAATGCAAATAAGAACCAAAATATATTATATATTACTGATAGATTGGATGATTCTTTAGTAAATCAGAATTCCAATATAGTTCAGATAGAGAGATCTACTGTTGATGACAGTATGATATTTAATAAAATTTTAAACGATATAGATCCAACTCTTCTCTTCATAAACAATCTGGATAGCACAAAGATGTTACACTATCTTTATAGGTTTGTAGAGTCAGGTAGGAGCGCTTATGTCTCCATAGAGTCAAGTTGTATACAATCATCCATTGAAGGTCTTCTTTATAAAGAGCCTGAGGTATCTTTAAAATATCATTTAAACAGGATTGCTGATAATACCAAACTTTTTATGAATTTTAGGCTCATAAATGATAGCAAGGGGCATACTAAACACTTTATATATGAATATTGTTTGAATAATTTTAAAATAAAAAAGGCTATAAGGGAAAATATACTAAATATCATCTCTTCTCAAATAAGGGGTACTGGTGATTATATCCCCTTCGAGTTACAGATGGGTGAGCTTTTCACTAAAGGTTTAATTAGTTACGATACTGCTGAAAGTTTTGCTCAAGATTTTGAGCTATTTAAAAGGTATGCAAAAATTAATGGTTAGAAATGTCAGTAAAAAAATATTTTTTAGAGTATGATTACTTAGCTTCTCTGATAAACAATTACAGGTATAGGCCTTACCAGGCAGAGTTTTCTGAAAAGATATATGAACTTATGTCTTCATATAAAAGTGTTGTTGCTGAGGCTCCTACAGGTTATGGGAAAACCTTATCCTACCTGATACCGATATTTGAACTTGGGAGAAAAACTATTATCAGTACCAAGACAAAACAGCTTATGAATCAGATTTTATTTAAAGATATTTCCATACTCAGGAGTATCTTTGGAGATAAAATATTAAA
>JAIWOA010000043.1 GCA_020217115.1 Calditerrivibrio sp.
GATAAACAGTCTGGTGGGTAGGAGAAACTATTTTTGCCATTATCGCTATGGGAAATATATTGTTCCTTACAGCGATTTTTACTCTGATGTAGTAAATTGGGCAGAATCAGTCTTAGATAATAAAGTTATAACAGTTACAAACTCTGGATTTGATAATGAGATTATATCAAAAATAACTGCAGATAGTTATCAGTGTATAGCTGGTAAGTGTCCATACTATGCTATCTGTTCATTTTATAATGCAAAAGAATTGGCAAATTCATCTGACATCATCATTACAAATCACCATATGTTGCTTGCAGATTTAGCAATGAGGACAAAATTTGATTCATCCTATAACTTTGACTTTGTAGAACATATAGTATTTGATGAGGCGCATTCTCTTGTGGACATTTTCCCTACTTATCTTGGAGAGGAGCTTAGTTTTCACTCTGTTATAAATTTTACAAAAGATAACAGAAGCTTTATTGGTGAGGAAATTTTTAGAAATATCAATTCGAAATATAAAACGATTGTTTCAAAATATAAAAATGTCAATAAGTTTAGTGAAAAAATGGAAACAGATTGTAGATATTTTATAGATGAATTGGATAAAATATTTTCAAAATATTTAACGGATGAGGAATATTCTATTTTTGAAAAATATAGAGACACCTTTGAAAAGATTTATCAAAATGAAGGTGTAAAAATAGTTGAGACAGGTTATGATACTATTACTGTTAAAAATATACCGATAACTTCAGACAAAAAATTTACAGAAGGGCTTTTTAATAGCTGCATTAGTGCGCTAATGATAAGTGCCACTATCTCTTTTAATGGTTCTTTTGACTATTTTTTTAATGAGCTTGATCTGGGTGACAATATTGAAAAGATTCAGCTGTCCCCACCTGAAAATTTTATAAGTCAAGGCAAGCTATTTATTAACAATAATTTTATGGAAGATATTGATGAGAAAAAAGAATTTTACTCTGGTCTTCTAAAAGATATGAATGGTGCAGCCATTATAATATTTAACAGCATTGCCCATATGAAGGAGATTTATAGTTTTATAGAGGAAAATTTTAAAGATAAAAAGCTTTATTATCAGACAGATGACCTTACAAATATTTTGATTGATGAAAATTCTATTGTTATGGGTTGTTCAATATTGAGGGAAGGTGTAGATTTTGCTGGAAAAGGTGTAAAATATGTCATAATAGATAAATTGCCATTTGAAAATATTTCTGATATCTATGTAAAGGCAAAAATAGATCACTATGAAAATTGTTATGGCAACGCCTTTTTGAATTATTATCTACCAAGGGCTGTAATATTTTTTAAACAGGCTGTTGGGAGACTCATAAGGAATGAGAGTGACACTGGTTACTGGATAATTCTTGATGGTAGAGTTTTAACTAAAAATTATGGTAAATATTTTCTCGATGTGTTAAAAGGTGCAGAGTTAGTAGATAAAATAAATTAGGGGGTTGGTTATGAGAAAAGTATCTCTGGATTATAATTTCTGTATGAATGATAATTTAAAAAATGGTATTGGTGTGAACGATATTGATTCAAGTATGGGAAAAGTCAGTAAGGGTTTTCAAAGGCTCAATGATATGGTGGAGTCAGGGGAGATAGGTTTTCCAAAATTAGCAGAGGTGGATCTTGGTGAACTTATCGGTTTCACAAAAAAATTTCAAGGTTTGTATAATGATCTCATTGTAATTGGTATAGGTGGTTCTTCATTAGGTTTTGAAGCTGTTGCCAATGCCCTTCTCCCCTTTGGATTCAACGCTTTTTCAAAGGACAAGAGGGGTTTTTTCCCAAGATATTGGGTTATGGATAATGTGGATTCTTTTAAGGTTTATTCAATTTTGGAACATTGTAAACCTGAGGAAACCCTTGTAGTTGTTATAAGCAAATCTGGAAGTACTGTTGAGACTGCGGCAAATTTTCTGGTTGTATACGACTGGATCAGAAAAAGTAATGTTGATATAAAAAATCATATAATCACTGTTACAGACTCTTCAAAGGGTGATTTAAGGAAGATAACAGATATGTTTGGTCTTGACTCATTTGTTGTCCCAGCTAATGTAGGGGGAAGATTTTCTGTTTTATCTTCTGTGGGACTCTTGCCAGCTGCTTTAGTTGGCATAGATATAGAGCAGATGAAAAAAGGGGCAGAGTATTTTATACAAAATGGTAAGTCTATATTTATGACTATTTCAGCTATTTACAATGCATTCCTTGAAAGGAGGTATCCGATCAATGTGATCATGCCTTATAGTTCAAGATTGAAAAGTTTCTCTGAATGGTTTTGTCAGCTATGGGGGGAGAGTCTGGGTAAAAGGTATGATATGGAGGGGAGAGAGCTATATTTTGGTTCTACTCCTGTTTCAGCAGTTGGTTCTATTGACCAACATTCTCAGCTTCAGCTTTATAAAGAGGGTCCTTTTGATAAGTTGATTACCTTTATAGAGCTTTCTGAACATGATTTTAACCAGACCCTAAAGGGTGATTGGTATGAAAATTACAATTATTTAAATGGGGTAGATCTAAATAGGTTACTAAACATTGAACTTTATGCTACAGAAGTTGCTCTTAAAATGGCTAATAGACCATCCATAAAAATAGTTATAGATTACCTTGACGAATTCAGTTTGGGGTATATGTTTATGTTTTATCAATATGTGGTTGCTGTATTGGGGCTTGCGAACAATATAAATCCCTTTGATCAGCCTGGAGTTGAAGAGGGTAAAGATTATGCATATGGTTTACTAAAAAGAAAGGGGTATGATGCCAGAAGAAATGAGTATGAAAAAAGTGGGAAAAGAGAAGAAAAATACAAGGTTGGCTTATAATCTCTCCTATGGTATCAAAAGATTTGCAAATAAGAAGCTTTTAGTTGCATTTTCAGGGGGCAGAGATTCAGTGGCTCTGCTCCATTTTTTATCTTCAAATTCTGAAAAATATGGAATTGATATATATGCATGCCATGTAAACCATGGAATAAGAGGTGATCTTGCTGATTTAGATGAAAAATTTTGCCGAGATTTTTGTGAGTCATTGGGGGTACCACTTTTCGTTAAAAAAATAGATGTCCCTTCATATGTGAGAAATTATCATCTTTCTGTTGAAGATGCGGCAAGAAAGTTACGTTATGAAGCTTTAAACGATGTAAAGGATGATATCAATTGTGAACTTATTGTTACTGCCCATCATCTTGATGATACGGTTGAAAATTTTTTTATAAAATCATTTTTGGGTACTTCAATAGAAAATCTAAAGGGGTTTAGTTTAAATGATCTATTTGTGAGACCTTTTCAAAGTATAACAAGGGAAGATGTAGATGAATATATATCTTTTCATAGACTACCGTATGTGGATGATGAGACTAATTTCTCCTCCGATTATGTCAGAAATTGGATAAGGCTAAAGTTAATTCCTATCATAAAGGGGTATAATCCCGGTTACATAAAAAATATAGAATCTCTGCAGGAGCAATCAAAGGAGCTAAAATCCTATTTAGATGAAAATATAAAGGATTTTAGTTTTAACAAAAGGGATGGTTATATTGAAATGGAGAAATTAAATTTGATAAATAGGCATAGATTTGAACAAAAATATATATTGAATAAGATGTTTGAAGGTATGTTCAGGGTTGAGAGGAAACATATTGAGATGGCTTTGGATATTTTGGATGGTGATTCTAAAAGAGTGAATATGCCTGATGATTTTATTTTTGAAGTATCCTACAGGAGATTAAGACTTTTTAAAAAAAGTTTAATAAATGAATATAAAATTATTAAAAATGCAACAGATGATATTGTAATTTTGCCGAAATTATGTAAATATATAAAATTTGATGGTTACTACAAAGATAAATTGTTAACAATCAGGAACAGGAGGTATGGCGACCGTATAGGTAAGAAAAAGGTCAAGGATATGATGATCGATATGAAATTAGATCTTTATGAAAGGGATCTTGCACCCGTTATAACTGTTGACGAAGAGATTGTATGGGTAGAATATGTTTATGAAAAAGATAAGAATATTCAGATATATGAACTGGAGGATTAATGGAGAAAGGAAATTTGGAAGTTATGATAAGTTACAACGAGATACTTGACAGGGTAAAACTTCTTGCAGATGCTATAAATAGAGATTTTGCTGGCGAGGAGCTGTTGGTTATAGGTGTTTTGAAGGGTGCATGGATATTTATGGCTGATCTGGTAAAATATATAGATTTACCAATGGAGATAAGTTTTATATCTGTGTCCAGTTATTCAGGAGCGAGAACTACTTCGAGTGGTGTAGTAAGATTACTTTGCGACGTTGATAGGCCAGTTGAAAGAAAAAATGTTATAGTAGTTGAGGATATTATTGATACAGGTCTTACAATAAACTACCTGAAAAAGATCTTGAGTGTAAGAAACCCTAACAGTCTAAAGGTTTGTTCATTACTTGACAAACCATCGAGAAGGTTGGCTGATATTAACCCTGACTACTGTGGGTTTTCTATCCCCGATGAATTTGTTGTAGGGTATGGCCTTGATTACAATGGCTACTATAGAAATTTAAGAGATATTTGTAAACTAAAGTTAAGTAATTAGGGGGAGTAATGAGAGATAATTTTTATAAAAATATAACTTTATGGCTTGTTATAGCACTTATAATGGTGGTAATGTTTAATACTTTTAATACAAATCAGGGTATTAAAAAGAAAATTTCTTACACAGAGTTTATTGAGAATGTAAAAAACGATAATGTCAAGTCTGTAGTGATTAAGGAAAAATTAATCGTTGGTGAGCTAAAAAAGGGTGATGAAGGTTTTGAAACCTATGCACCAGAGGACCCAGGCTTAGTTAACCTATTAAATGAGCACAAAGTTAAAATTTTTGCAAAACCACCTGATCAGAATCCATGGTATATGCAGGTTCTTATTTCATGGCTACCTATGATAATTCTGATTGCAGTTTGGATATTTTTTATGAGACAGATGCAGGGTGGTAGTAAAGCATTTAGTTTTGGTAAAAGCAGAGCAAGGCTTTTGACTCCAGACCAGAAAAAGGTAACCTTTAAGGATGTTGCTGGTTGTGATGAGGCCAAAGAAGAGCTTGAAGAGATAATCGAATTTCTGAAGGATCCCCATAAATTTCAGCGATTGGGTGGGAAAATTCCAAAGGGTGTTCTGCTCGTTGGGCCTCCAGGTACAGGTAAAACTCTTCTGGCCAAAGCTGTTGCTGGTGAAGCAGGTGTGCCATTTTTTAGCATAAGTGGATCAGATTTTGTTGAGATGTTTGTAGGTGTTGGAGCTTCAAGGGTTCGTGATCTTTTTGAGCAGGGGAAAAAGAATGCTCCCTGTATAATTTTCATAGATGAAATAGATGCAGTTGGGAGACATCGTGGTGCTGGACTTGGTGGAGGGCATGATGAAAGGGAGCAGACCCTTAACCAGCTTCTGGTTGAAATGGATGGTTTTGAATCTACAGAAGGTGTTATACTGATAGCTGCTACTAACAGGCCTGATGTTCTGGATCCTGCTCTTTTAAGACCTGGAAGATTTGATAGACAGGTAGTGGTTCCAAGACCAGATGTTAAGGGGAGACATGAGATCTTAAAGGTTCATGCAGAAAAGGTTCCTCTGGGTGCAGATGTCAATCTTGAGGTTATTGCCAAAAGTACCCCAGGGTTTGCAGGTGCTGAACTTGCAAATCTTGTTAATGAGGCAGCCCTTCTTGCTGCAAGAAAAAATAAAGAACAGGTCAATATGGATGATTTTGAAGAAGCAAAGGATAAAGTAATTATGGGGAAAGAGAGGAGGAGTGTAGCTATTTCTGATGAAGAAAAGAAGGTTACTGCTTATCATGAAGCTGGACATGCAATAGTGGCTAGATTTACTCCACACTCAGATCCTGTTCACAAGGTTAGTATAATTCCAAGGGGGATGGCACTTGGTGTTACACAGCAGTTACCAAAGGATGACAAATATGTATACACCAAAGAGTATCTTTTGTCGAGACTTGCCGTTCTTATGGGTGGAAGAGCTGCTGAAGAGGTAGTTTTTGATAGGATAAGTACTGGTGCTGGCAACGATATAGAAAGGGCTACAGAAATCGCAAGAAATATGGTATGTTCATGGGGAATGAGTTCTGTATTAGGTCCTGTTGCCTTTGGAAAAAAGGATGAAGCAATTTTCTTAGGTAAGGAACTTTCTACTCACAAAAATTACAGTGAGAAAACTGCTGAATTGATAGATGATGAGATATGTAAGATTATTACAAGCTCATATACTGGGGCTAAGGATATTTTGCTCAATAATATAAAACTTCTTCATTCAATGGCTGATCTTCTTCTGGAAAAGGAAACTATTGAAAGCAAGGATATTGATGAATTAATAGAAAAGGTTAATGGAGGAGTTGAATAATTTTGCACCTATGTTTGCTGATATAATTTCGCCTGATAAGATGAGGCTGGAAAAAGAGATTACTGATCTTGGGGCAGACCCTTACGCATTGAAGATTGCCAGTAAGGGTTTGCCTTGCAACATAAAATTGAGGAAGGTTAAATCTCCAGCAGCTAATATAATAAAACAGGAGGCAATAGCTTCTGGGATAGATGCTGCTGTTCATAAAAGAACAGTTGAATGTGGAGTTGAATATACAGATATTCTTTTATGTGGAAATGTCGCAGGTGTGAGAAAGCTTACTGAAAGATTAAGTATTCAACCCTATGGGTTAAAGAATGTTGCGCTGGATATAAATAGGTTGATTGAGAAGTATTATAAAACGATGGTGTTGAAAGTTCAAGATCTTGAAATAGATCTATCAGAAAAGATTCTTATGCCGATTATAAATGTTACTCCAGATTCCTTTAGTGATAGTGGTTTATTTGATAATTTAGAGGATATCGAAAATTACTTTGCTATGTTGAAGGAACTTGGAGTATCTCTTATTGACATAGGTGGTGAATCAACGAGGCCCGGTGCTGATCCTGTACCCCTTGATGAAGAGTTAAAAAGGGTTTTACCTATTGTTGAGATTGCTGTTAGCATGGGATTTTTGGTATCTGTTGACACTTATAAGGGTGGTGTTGCAAAAGAGGTTTTAAAAAAAGGTGCCAGGTTAATCAATGATGTATCTGGACTAAACCATGACAAAGATATGGCATCCATTTGTGCAGATTTTGATGCAGCAGTATCTATTATGCATATGAAGGGGGAACCTAAAACAATGCAGATGGATACCTCCTATGATAACCTTCTTGAAGATATAAAAGATTACATTGAGAGATCTATAGAAAAAGCTTTATCTGCTGGAATAAATGAGAATAGTATCATAGTTGATCCAGGATTTGGTTTTGGTAAGAGTCTCAGGGATAATTACATTATACTAAAATACCTTAATGAATTCAAATCCTTTGGTATGCCTATTCTCGTAGGTTTATCCAGAAAATCGATGATAGGTAATGTTATTGGTAAACCAGTGGGTGAAAGAGCCATCGGCAGTATAGTTGCTGAGACTATCGCTTTGATGAATGGTGCAGATATTGTAAGGGCACATGATGTTTTGCATGCAATTGATATGTTGAAAATATTTAACTATTATAATGGGATAGTGTACTGATGATAGATGTTTTAAGTTCTATAGGAATTATGGATCTGATTGATATTACAATAATATCCTTTATTATATATCGAATGTTTCTTTTGATCAAGGGTACAATAGCGTTAAAAATGACCTTTGGGGTGCTATTTATTCTTATTTTCGCATCTTTTTCAAATCTTTTTGGATTTAAAGCTACAAGCTGGGTTTTGAATAACCTTACAGGTTACCTTTTTTTATCTATAATAATACTTTTTCAGCCTGAGATAAGAAGAGGCCTTGCTGTGATAGGTGATACAAAGGTATTTAATAAGGAAAGTTCACTCACAATAAATACAATCGATGAGATAGTAAAAGCAGCAACAGTCCTTGCCAATAAACAGATAGGTGCACTTATAGTGGTACAAAGAGATATCGATCTTCTCCCTTATATACAGGTGGGAAATACTCTTAATGCTTTATTGAACAAGGATATTTTGATATCCATATTTATCCCATACTCCCCACTTCATGATGGTGCTGTTATAGTTATCGATGGTAAGATAGCCTATGCAGGTTCTATACTGCCTCTGACAAAACGTACCGATATAGATAAAAAATTTGGCACGAGACATAGGGCTGCTATGGGTATAACTGAAGAGACAGATGCAGTGTGTGTTGTTGTGAGTGAAGAGAGGGGAACTATTACAGTTTCTTACAAAGGGAGTTTTACCTCTGAACTGGATTCTGATTCCCTCAGGGAAACTCTGATAAATATATTTAAGATAGAAGAAAAGGGTGAAAAAGCTGATGAACCTAAATAATACGGTTTTAAAAATAGCGAGTGTCCTTATTGCCGTTGTGGTTTGGTTTATTGTTGCTACTTCAGAACAGCAGGAGGTCAGTTTTTATGTTCCGGTGAAATTTGTAAAGGAGCCTGAAGGTCTTAAGGCTTTTACAGATACAAACCTTCTTTCAGTTCTTGTAAAAGGTTCAAAGATTTCCATGAAATCCCTTTCCTTTAATGACATAAAAATAGAGATTGATACTTCTAATTTTAAAAGTGGTGATTATCTGTACAGAATAAAGCCAAATGACATAACACTCCCCTCTGGGATAAGTCTTGTAAGGGTAGAGCCTCAGGATATAAGATTTATTGTAGATAAAGTAGGTAAAAAAACTGTAAAGGTATTGCCATCTTTCTTAGGGGAGCTGAAAAGTGGGTTTAAGATAGTTGGTGTGAGCATCACACCTTCCTATGTAACTGCTTTTGGCACTAGCAAAAAGATAAAAAATATAGATTCTGTTGAAACTCTCCCTATAAATATAACTGACATAGATAAGAGTATTAAAATGAATATAGGGGTAAAATGGAATGAAATTATAACCAACACTAATCCATCAGAGGTTACAGTTGAAGTAAGAGTAGCTGAAAATATAGTTGAAAAACAGATATCAGATTTTGATGTTGTTGTAAAAGGTGTGAAGGATAAATTTACTGATAAGCTGATTTTAGAAAATAAAAAAGTTTCTTTTACTATTAAAGGTAGGTCAGATAGGGTAGAAAATATTGAGAAGGTTAAGGTCTATGTTGATGCATCAAAAATAGATAGGGTTGGTAGATATGAATTACCTGTTCTGGTAGAGACTGGTAACGATATTGAGGTGTACAATATAAAACCTTCTAAGGTTATGGTTGAGGTTAAAAGATGAGAAAATATTTTGGAACTGATGGTGTAAGGGGTAGGGCAAATGTTTATCCGATGACTCCAGATTTTGCGTTAAAATTGGGGCAAGCTGCAGCAAAAGTTTTTAAATATGGTCAAAAAAAACATAAAATAGTAATAGGTAAAGATACCAGAACATCCTCTTATATGTTTGAGTATGCAATATCTTCAGGGATATGTTCAATGGGTATGGATGTTGTTCTGGTAGGAGTGTTACCTACACCAGCTATTTCCTTTATAACGAGGAGTTTGAGGGCAGATGCTGGGATAGTTATATCTGCTTCCCATAACCCATATTATGACAACGGTATCAAGTTTTTTTCAAGTGATGGTTACAAGCTACCAGACGATGTTGAAATGATGCTTGAAAATTTAATTGAAGAGGATGATTTTGTTCTGGAGCCTTCTGTTGGTAAGGTAAGCAGAATAGAGACTGCTATTGGAAGATATGTGGAGTTTGTTAAGGCTTCCTTTGATAAAAATTATGATCTGAGTGGTTTGAAGATTGTTTTAGATTGTGCCAATGGAGCCACGTACAAGGTTGCTCCTATGGCTATTGCAGAGCTTGGTGCTGATGTTGTGGTAATCAACGATGAACCTAATGGATATAATATAAATGACCAGTGTGGGGCTGTATATCCGGAGATGCTTGCCAAAAAGGTAATAGAGACGGGTGCGGATATAGGAATATCTTTTGATGGTGATGGTGAC
>JAIWOA010000044.1 GCA_020217115.1 Calditerrivibrio sp.
AGGGCTATTTTTGTGGATGAGCATGGATATGTTGTAGATGGTGATTTTATACTTGGGATATGTGGTAAATTTATGAAGGAAAGGGGACAATTATCCAACAACAGTCTTGTTGCAACGGTTATGAGCAATATAGGTTTTGAAAAATCTTTAAACAAAATCGGCATAAATGTTGAACGTTGCGATGTGGGTGACAGGTATGTAATTGAAAAAATGAGAAGTAGTTCGATAAATCTCGGGGGAGAACAATCTGGTCACATTATTTTCAGTGATTATAATACAACTGGGGATGGACTCATTACTGCTCTTCAGCTTCTTAAGGTAATGGTTGTTACTGGAAAAAAGCTTAGTGAAATGTATGGATTTATTTCCATATACCCTCAGGTTCTAAAAAATGCTGTTGTAAAGAATAAGATACCTCTGTCAGAACTTAAAAGAACTTTGAAACTTATAGATGAATATGAAAAAGAACTTGGTAATGATGGGAGAGTTTTTGTAAGGTATTCAGGAACAGAAAATAAATTAAGGGTTATGGTAGAGGGGCAAAATATGGATAGGGTTGATGTTATAGCAAATAATATTTTAACCGTTGCAACAAAAGAGATAGAAGGATTTAGTGGAGTTTGATATGATAAGATTGGGAGTTAATATAGATCACATTGCAACTATAAGGCAGGCTAGGAGGGGTATTGAACCTGATCCGGTTCATGCTGCTGTTTTAGCTGAGTTAGGTGGCGCAGATGGTATTACAGTTCATTTAAGGGAAGATAGAAGGCATATACAGGATAGGGACGTTTTTATATTAAGGGAAACTGTAAAGGTGGGACTAAATCTGGAGATGGCATGCAATGATGAGATTGTAAATATAGCACTTAGGGTAAAACCTGATATGTGTACCCTTGTACCTGAGAAAAGGGAGGAATTAACTACTGAAGGTGGTCTTAATGTAAGGGATCATTTCGATACGGTTGCAAGAACTGTTGATATTTTAATGAATAATGGGATAGATGTTTCAATTTTCATAGATCCTGATGAATTTCAAATAGACAAAGCATATGAAACCGGTGCAAAGTTTATAGAGATTCATACAGGTAAGTATGCTGATTCCTATGGTAAGGATGAAGAATTGTCTGAACTAAAAAAGATAGATATTGCATCAAGGCATGCTAAGGAGATAGGTTTTGTAGTGAATGCTGGACATGGTCTAAACTACAAAAATGTTTCAAAAATTGCCAGCATGACTTGTTTCCATGAATTTAATATTGGACATTCCATTGTTTCGAGGGCTGTTCTGGTTGGGATGGAGGAAGCTGTCAGGGAGATGAAAAGTATTATGTTAAATGCTTCTATTGGGGATAATAAAAGATGGTAGGATGTGATATAGTAGAAATAGATAGGATAAAGTCTGCAATAGATAGGTATGGAGAACGTTTTATCAATAGGATACTCACAAATGAGGAGAGGGAGATTTATGAGAAACGAAATCGATCTCCTGAGTTTTTTGCTGGAAGGTTTGTTGCAAAGGAATCTATTTCAAAGAGTTTTAAGACTGGAGTATCTGAATCTCTAAAGTTTATTGATATAAAGATTTTAAATGGAGAAAAAGGTGAACCTGTAGTGTACATTAAAGGTATTAAGCGTGAGGATATAGATGTTTCAATTTCCCATGGTAGAGATTATTCTATAGCAGTAAGTATATTAAGAGGTGTCAGATGACTGCAGCAATTGTTATTCCTGCAAGGTATGGTTCTACAAGGCTTGAAGGGAAGCCTTTGAGGGATATAGCTGGTATACCTATGATTTCGTGGGTTGCACAAAATTGTATGAAAAGTAAAGCCAGAAGGGTTATTGTTGTTACAGATGATCAGAGAATTTTTGATGAGTGTGTAAAAATCGAAGGGCTTGAGGTTACTTTAAGTGATCCAAATATCCCATCAGGTACAGATAGGGTGGCTAAAGTTGCACAATATCTTAAAGATGATATTATAATTAATGTCCAAGGTGATGAACCTTTTATTGATCCTGATTTAATAAACCAGCTCATAGATGATTTTGAACGATCTGATGCATTAATGAATACTGCATCTGTTGAAATAGATGAAGTTACTGCCCAAAACCCCAATGTTGTTAAAGTAGTAAAGGATAGTGAAGGTTACGGACTCTATTTCTCAAGAAGTCCAATACCCTATTACAGAGATAGTGATGTCCCAAAAAGATATTTTAAACATATTGGAATATATGGCTACAGGAGAGGTTTTTTAAAGGTTTTTACAGGGCTTACTCCAGGTTTTTTAGAACAGGCTGAAAAACTTGAACAGCTAAGGGTCCTTGAAAATGGCTATAAAATAAGGGTAATTGATACATCTTATAATGGTATTGCTGTGGATACTGAGGATGATCTTATTCTGGCAAATAAGTACGCAAAGGGGTTGTTAAATGGCTAAATTTATTTTTGTTACTGGTGGAGTTTTATCATCTTTAGGTAAAGGTATTACTGCTGCTTCTTTGGGGACATTGTTGGAGCTCAGGGGGTATAAAGTTATTATAAAAAAGTTTGATCCTTACCTCAATGTTGATCCAGGTACAATGAGCCCTTTTCAACATGGAGAGGTATATGTGACAGAAGATGGTGCTGAGACTGATCTGGATCTTGGACATTATGAAAGATTTTTAACTTCCTATACTAATAGGGATTGTAATATAACAACTGGTAAAATTTACAACCATGTAATAGAGAAGGAAAGAAAAGGTGACTACCTTGGGGCAACTGTCCAGGTTATTCCCCATATAACCGATGAGATAAAAAATAATATAAGAAAATTGTCTGATCAGTATGATATAGTTATTGTTGAGATTGGTGGTACCGTAGGAGATATAGAGAGTTTGCCATTTCTTGAGTCAATCAGACAGATAAAATTTGATCTTAATGAAAGTGATGTTTTATATATACATGTGACCCTTGTCCCTTATATAAAAAGTGCTGGGGAGCTCAAAACTAAGCCAACACAGCATTCAGTGAGGGATTTGAGGGAGATAGGTATACAGCCAGACATTTTGGTGTGTAGATCTGAATACCCTTTGAATGACAGTATCAGAAAGAAGATAGCTCTATTTTGCAATGTATCCAAGGATAGCGTCATTAATGCCATAGATGCATCATCTATATATCAGGTTCCATTGTTGATGAACAATGAGGGTATAGATAGGATTGTTTTAAACAAACTAAAGCTACCTGAGAGGGGGTACAGTTTAGAAAAATGGGAAGATATTGTATTTAGACTCAATAATCCAGAGGATACAGTAACAATAGGTGTTGTTGGCAAATATGTCGATTTGAAAGATGCATATATAAGCCTTAATGAAGCTTTGATACATGGAGGTATAAAAAATAGGTTGAAGGTCAATATAAAGTGGATTGATGCAGAAGATCTTGAAAAGATCCCTTCTGATAAGTTTTTTGAGGATGTGGATGGTATTCTTGTTCCGGGGGGATTTGGTGATCGTGGAATTGAAGGGAAGATAAATGCTGTTAACTATGCAAGGGTTAAAGATATTCCATTTTTTGGTATATGCCTTGGCATGCAGTGTGCTGTTATAGAATTTGCAAGGAATGTTCTAAAATATGATGGTGCCAATAGTGTTGAGTTTAACCAGAAAACCCCATATCCTGTAATAGATTACATGAATGAACAGAAAAATATTAAAAAGCTTGGTGGTACAATGCGTCTTGGTGCCTATAAATGTAGTATAAAAGAGGATACTCTTGCATATAAAAGTTATGGGACGACTGAAATAATGGAGAGACACAGACATAGACTGGAGTTTAATAATAAATATACTGAGGATATTGTAAAGGCTGGTATGACTATTTCTGGATTTAATGTTGAAAGGGGTCTTGTGGAGATTGTTGAGATAAAATCCCATAGATGGTTTTTAGGTTGCCAATTCCACCCTGAATTTAAATCAAAACCTACAGCTCCCCATCCACTTTTTAGTTCCTTTATTCTTGCTTCATATAAAAATAAAAAAGATTCTAATGAAAAGGGGTCACAGTTATGATTCTATTTGCCGGTCCGTGTGTTATAGAAAGCTATGAAGTCTTAAAAGAAACATCTATTTTTTTAAAAAAAGTTATAGAAAAATATGATATAGAGTTTTATTTCAAGTCATCCTATGACAAAGCCAATAGATCATCAATTGATAGTTTTAGGGGACCTGGGATTCATGAAGGTTTAGATATTTTGAGGAAGATAAAAGAGGATTTTGGTTTTGGTATTATTACAGATGTTCATCAGGTTGGTGATGTGGCTCTTGTAAAAGAGGTGGTTGATGTAATTCAGGTTCCGGCATTTTTGTCAAGACAGACAGATTTATTGGAAGAGGTTGCAAAAAGTGGCAAAATAGTCAATGTGAAAAAAGGTCAGTTTTTGGCACCCTGGGATATGGGGAATGTGAAGGAAAAATTAAAGCTTTCTGGTGCGAAGAGGATTATATTTACTGAAAGGGGGGCATCCTTTGGTTACAACAATCTGGTGGTTGATTTTAGATCTTTTCCAATTATGAGGAGTCTTGGAGTTGAGGTGGTATTTGATGCAACCCATTCATTGCAACTTCCAGGAGGGAAGGGTAAAAGCTCCGATGGCCAGAGGGGTATGATTCCATATCTTGCAAGAGCTGCTGCGGCCTGTGGAGTTGATGGTTTTTTCTTTGAAGTTCATCCAGATCCAGATAGTGCATTGTGTGATGGTCCAAACATGGTTGATTTTAAGATGTTTGAAGAGATTCTGGATAAAATAATGAAGATAAGGGCTATTTTATGAACCTGATAGATGTTGCAAAGGATACTATGAAAATAGAGGCTGAAGCTATTTTATCAGCAGCTGAGAAGATTGGTGAGAATATTTTGAATGCTATTGATATTATTATTAATTGTAAAGGAAGAGTTGTTGTAACTGGGATGGGAAAATCTGGTATAATTGGTAAAAAGATTGCTGCTACAATGTCTTCCACAGGGACTCCGGCTATTTTTTTACATCCTGCTGAAGGTGTACATGGAGATTTAGGGGTTATTACAAAGGATGATTGTGTAATTGCAATCTCAAACAGTGGGGAGACTGATGAGATTATTTCTATCCTCCCAACAATAAAGATGTTAGGTATATCAATTATTTCTATAGTTGGAAATGTCAATTCTACTCTTGCAAAGAAATCTGACTGTGTCTTTGATGGATCTGTTGTAAGGGAGGCCTGCACGTTGAATCTTGCCCCCACTGCAAGTACCACTGTTTCTTTAGCTATAGGTGATGCTATTGCTGTTGCATTGATTGAAAAAAAAGGTTTTAAAAAAGAGGATTTTGCCTTTTTTCATCCTTCTGGAAGTCTGGGTAAAAGGCTTCTTGTAAAGGTTTCTGATCTGTATCATACTGGTGAAAAATTGCCAAAAATAAAAATAGGATCAAAGGTTGCTGAATCTATTTTTGAGATGACAAGTAAGGGTTTTGGTTGTACTACTGTAATTGATGAAAAAGGTTTACTCTACGGAATTCTTACCGATGGTGATCTTAGAAGAGGTTTACAGAGGTTCAGTAATATTTTTGAAATGAAGGTGGAAGAGGTGTGCTCTAAAAATCCTAAGACCATTGATAGGGATGAGTTAGCAGTGAAAGCACTCAGGATAATGGAGGAGAGGAGTATTACATCTCTCATAGTAGTGGACAATGAGGGGAAACCTGAAGGTATTATACATATTCACGATATATTAAAAAAGGGGATAGCATGAATATAAAGCTTTTAATAATGGATGTTGATGGAGTTTTAACAGATGGCAAAATAAACTATACTTCATCTGGTGAGGAGATAAAATCTTTTCATGTTAGAGATGGATTAGGTATAAAAATTGCCAAAAAATATGGTATTGAGCTTGCGATTATATCAGCCAGATACTCTAAAGGTACTGAGATAAGGGCCAAAGAACTTGGCATAGATCATGTATATCAGGGGCATTTTGAAAAACTTGATGTATATGAGGAGTTAAAAGGTAAACTTGAGTTGACAGATGATAAGATAGCCTTTATAGGTGATGATCTTAATGATATCCCTATACTAAAGAGGGTTGGTCTACCAGCTACAGTTGCTGATGCTCCTGATGTAGTTAAAAGATTTGCACAGATAGTGACACCTCAAACAGGTGGCAATGGTGCTGTGAGACATCTTATAGAGATTATTTTAAAGAGAAATGTTAAATGGGAAGAAATAGTAAATTCCTATTCTATATAATCTCTCTTGTAATTTTTTTAGGGGTTTCTATCATCATATTCTTTGATGTAAATGAGAATACTGAGAGTTCAAATGATGTTAATGAGGTATCTATTATAGAGGATTTTAAGTTAAGAAAGAATGGAGACAACGGTTCCATTTATACACTTGATGCAAAAAGAGCAGAATTATTTTTTGATAACAAAAGTTTCACCTTTGATAATTGTACTTTTCGCTATACAGATATAAATAAAGTTATCGATGTGTCATCATCATTTTGTGTATATGAAGTTGATTCTCGAGTGATTCTTGAGGATTCAATAAAAGCTAACTACAATAAAATATTGCTTATGGGAAGAGATAAATCAAAACTTGTTTACGATATACCCGGGGATTTTGGTGAAATGTCAGGTGGTGTTATTGCTAAGGAAGGTAATAACTCTATTGTGGCAGATAGAATGGTATTTAAGAAGAATGAAGAATTTATAAGTTTTTTGGGAAATGTGGAGGTAGTTTATGATAGGTAGGTTATTTTTATTTTTATTTATTACTTTGGGTGTATGTTATGCTGAGGATAAATTCCCCGTAAATATTGAATCTGATAGTGTGAAATACTTTGGTAAAGAGCAATATTCAATATTTAACGGCAATGTCAAAGCTTCTTATAAAGATACAAAAATATTTTCAGATACCATGAAGGTTATTTTTGATAGTAAAAAAGAGATTGATAAGATTTTATGTACAGGGAATGTCAAGATGTCAAAGGAGGGTATGTATTCTCTATCCAGAGAGGCTGAGATACAGGTTAAGGAAAATATTCTCATTTTGAGAGGGGATGCAAAGGTGTGGCAGGGAGAAAATTATCTTGAAGGTAATGAAGTTATAGTATATAATAATGATGACAGGGTAGTTGTTAACAAGTCTGAAAAGGGGCGTGTTAAGGTTATGTTTTTCCCTGATAATAAAACAGAAGGAAGCATTGGTGGGAATAAGGACAAAGAGCCTAAAAAAGATATACAAAAAAAGAACAGTAGTAAATGATGTTTCTATAGATGTAAAACAGGGTGAGGTAGTGGGGCTCTTAGGTCCCAATGGTGCAGGGAAGACGACAACGTTTTATATGGTTGTAGGTGTTGTTAAACCTGATGGTGGTCACATATATCTTGAAGATGAAGAGATTACCAATGATCCTATTTACCTTAGATCTAAGAAGGGTATTGGATACCTGCCGCAGGAACCTTCTATTTTTAGAAAACTTACTGTGTATGAAAATATATATGCTGCCCTTGAGGTTAATTTCAGGGATAAGGCCTATATTAAAAATAGGGTTGAAGAGCTAATAAAGGGTTTTGGACTGGATAAGGTCCGTGATAGTATGGGTTTTTCCCTTAGTGGTGGTGAGAGAAGAAGAGTGGAAATTGCAAGGTGTTTATCAACGGAACCTAAAATAATACTTCTTGATGAGCCTTTTGCTGGTATAGATCCGATCTCTGTAGTTGACATACAAAGAATGATATACCAGTTGAAAGATATGGGTATAGGTATACTTATTACAGATCACAATGTGCGGGAAACATTAAAAATAACTGATAGAGCATATATTTTAACTGATGGGTCAGTTTTAGCTGAAGGTTTACCAAAGGATATTGTAAAAAACGATGAAGTTGTAAAAAAATATTTGGGAGAAGACTTTAGTTTATGAAAGGTTCAAAGCTTAATCTGGGATTACAGACAAAGTTAGGGCAAAAGCTTCTCATAACTCCCCAGATGAAGCAGTCCCTTAATATCCTTCAAATGACTGTTACAGAGCTAAGTACTGAAATAGATAATATTTTGTTGGAAAATCCTGTCCTTGAAATTATTGAAAATAAAGAAGAAGCTAATGTTAGTGATAAGGAGATAGATAGCTATCTTGAAACATTAAAAAAGATAGAGTGGGACGATTTTTTTTCAGATAGGGATGATTTTAAATATGTTAGTTCCGATGATGAAGAGGTTGATTTTGAAAAATTTGTCAGCAGAACACCTTCGTTAGAGGAACATCTTTTATTTCAATTAAAGATTCTTGGTTTATCCGATTCAGATTATGAAATTGGCAGATACATAATAGGAAATCTTGATGAGACTGGCTACCTTGATATACCAATAGGGCAGATAGCATCAGATCTTTCAGTTGATGTTGAAGATGTTAATAGAGTACTTGGATATATTCAGGATTTTGATCCATCAGGTATTGCTGCTACATCTCTTAGTGGATGTGTAGCAAAACAGCTTGAAGAAACAGGTGCTTTTAAAGAGGATATAAAGCTGATTGTAGAGATGATTGAACATCACTACCCATTGATAGAAAAAAATGATCTTGATAGGCTTTCAATCGTTCTGGGTATATCAAGGGAGTATGTTGAGGATCTTATCGATATGATAAGGCATACTGATCCAAAGCCTGGATTAAAATTTAACAATCAGACTAATTATGTAGTACCCGATGTATACGTAATTAAAAAGGGTGATACACTTGAGGTTTTGCCAAATGATGATTCCATACCCTCTCTTAAGCTAAATGGTTACTACATAAAGATGCTTAAAAGTAAGGATATAGATAAACAGACCTACGATTATGTATCAGAAAAGGTGAAAAATGCTCTGTGGGTTTTAAAAAGTCTTAACCAAAGAAAAACTACAATAGTTTCTGTAATGGAGGCTATAGTAAAATTTCAGAGGGAGTTCTTTTTCAATGGATTTGAATCATTAAAACCTTTAAAATTGCGAGATATATCTGATTATATAGGTATACATGAGTCTACAATAAGCCGTGTTACTTCTGGTAAATATGTTATGACAGAGTTTGGAGTTCTTGAGATAAAGACATTTTTTGTGAAGGGTTTCCAGACAGACTTTGGGAATGTTACGACTGATTCTATCAGGGGCATGATAAAAGCTCTCATTGATGACGAAGATAAGTCAAAACCTTTAAGTGATCAGAAAATATCTGAAATATTATCTAAAAAAGGTATTAACATCGCAAGGAGGACTGTTGCCAAATATAGGGAAGAGATGGCAATACCTTCCACTGCAGATAGAAAAATAAATAATAAAAAGTAAAGAAAATTTTATAGGAGGACATATGAATATCCAGATTACTGGGAAAAACATTGAACTTACAAATGCTATAAGAAGTTATGTTGAAAAAAAAGTTTCTAAGGTTAAAAAATATTTTGACCAGGTTATTGATGTGCAGGTTATACTTGATGTGCAAAAGAATGTTCATCTTGCAGAAATTTTGGTGAATGCAAAGGGGGTATTTTTAAAAGGATTGGAGAGATCTGAGGATCTTTATGCATCAATAGATCTTGCAATTGATAAGATAGACAGGCAGTTAGTGAAGTATAAAGAAAAGCTTAAGACAAAAAAGCTTATGGATAAAGATTTTGAAAAACCATTAAAATTAAATATTTATGAAAATTATAGCATGGATAGTGATAAACCATCTATAATAGTTAGCAAGCATATCCCTGTGAAGCCTATGGATGTTGAAGAAGCTGTTATGCAGATGGATCTTTTAAACAAAAACTTTTTTGTTTTCAGGAATGCTGTTTCAAGTGAAGTAAATGTGGTATATAGGAGAGATGATGGGAATATAGGGTTGATAGAACCTTAAAAGGATAAAAATGAAAAATATTTTTTCCGACAAAAATAGTATCTTTGAGTATATTGGAGAGATTGAAAAGAATGAAGCTATTATGCTCATATTAAAGCATGGATATAGCAAAGGTTTAATTAAAAACATAGAAAAGACTTCAGAAGAGATTTTTAAAAGAGAGATGCTTGGAAGTACAGGGATTGGTGATGGGGTAGCGATACCCCATGCCAAGCTCGAAGATATAAAGGGTGTAACAATACTCTTTGGGCATTTTCCAGATGGTATTGACTATGATTCAGCTGATGGTGGAAGAGTTTACTATATATTTCTCATATTGACAGAGGCTAAGGAGACAGTTCTACACTTAAAAACCCTTTCAAATATATCAAAACTTATCAAAGGAACATCCTTTCTGGATAATATGAAGGGTGTAAGGGGTGTTGACAGTGTCTACAGTGTTATCCATTTAGCATGGAGTGAATTAAAATGAAATATATAACAGTGCATGAACTCTTATCTGAGGAGATTAGCAATCTTAAGCTCAAGCTTATATATGGTAGAGAATTTTTAAAGAATAGACGAATATCAAATTTTAGAATTCAGAAACCGGGTCTTGCACTTGCAGGTTACACAGATCATATTCATACAGAAAGGGTTCAGATATTTGGGAATACTGAGATATCTTACCTGAATACTCTTACCTCTGAACAGAGAAAGGTAGCTTTTGAGAATTTTTGTCAAAAAAGGGTATGTTGTATAATAGTAACTAAAAATTTAAAAATACCCAGAGAGCTTGTTTTTTTTGTTAAAAAATATGAGATACCATTATTTCGAACTGAAGAACTTAGTTCCAGGGTTATTCAGGAGATTACAAGTTTTCTTGAGGATAGACTTGCTCCAGAGTCTACTATACATGGAGTTCTGGTTGATGTGTATGGGGTTGGTGTTGTTATTCTTGGTAGAAGTGGTATAGGTAAAAGTGAATGTGCCCTTGAGCTAGTCAAACGAGGTCACAGACTTGTTGCTGATGATGCTATACACATTAAGAAGAAGCAGGATATATTAATAGGTACCAGTAACGATCTACTTACCTACAATATAGAGCTTAGAGGTCTTGGTATACTAAATATAAAGGATATGTTTGGAGTAAGTGCTATAAGGCTCAGAAAAAGAATAGAGATAGTAATTAGCTTTGTGGATTGGAACAATGAAGAGTCCTATGATAGAACTGGTCTGGATAAAACAACATATGATATAATGGGTATTGAACTTCCACTTTTGGTATTACCAGTTTCACCCGGTAGGAATATGGCTGTAATTATAGAAGCTGCTGCAAGGAATCATCTACTTAAACTAATGGGTTATGACGCAGCAAAGGAATTTCAGGACAAGCTGATGAAAAAAATGGAAGAGAATCGTATGCATGAGATAAACAGAGTTATGTTAAATCAAGGAGTGGAGTAATTTGAAAAATTCAGAATTAGTTATTCTTACAGGTTATTCCGGTGCTGGCAAATCAACTGCCTCAAATGCTCTGGAGGATCTTGGATATTATACTGTGGATAATATGCCACTGGAACTTGTAGAGAAGTTTGTACAGGTAGTTTTTGATTACAATTCTCAGATACACAAGATTGCTCTTGTGATTGATTCAAGGAGTAAGGATATTGCAAAAGCTATAGATAAGATAAGGACATTAAAATCAAAATATAATGCTGAGGTTATTTTTCTGGATGCTTCAGATGAAACGTTGATAAAAAGGTTTAAAGAAACAAGGAGAAAACATCCATTAGGTGACAATGTTATAGACTCTATAAATCTTGAGAAAAAAGAGCTTGTAGAGATCAAAGGATTTTCTGACCTCATAATAGATACCAGTTCATTAACTGTACATGAACTTACCAGAATGTTTGAGGAAAAATTCAGGGATAAGGATAGTTCTGAAATGTTTATAACCATACAATCCTTTGGATTTAAGTATGGGATACCTCAGGATTCTGATATGGTTATTGATGTTAGATTTTTAAAAAATCCACACTTCATTGACGAGTTAAGGGGAAAGACAGGTCTTGATGATGAGGTATACAACTATGTCTTTTCAGATGATAGATTGTTAACTTTTCTTAAAAAGCTCAAAGGGCTTCTTGTCTTTTTAGTTCCAAATTATATAAAAGAAGGGAAAAAATTTTTTACATTATCTATTGGTTGCACAGGAGGTAAACATAGGTCTGTTGCAATAAGTAGATTTATAGCGGAATATCTTGAAAGAAAAAATTATAGCAAAGTGTTGCTCAAACATAGAGATATTGATAGGGGATAGATATGATTGCAGTGGTAATTTTAACTCATGGTAGTCTTGGTTTAGAGTTTTTAAAAACGGCAGAAATGATTATAGGGAAGCAGGATTCTGTTGAGGTATTGTCTATACATAGTGGTATCACATTGAGCAATCTTGCAGAGCGACTTGATCTCCTTGTTGAAAAATATAAACAAACGGGTATGGTTATTATCACAGATATGTTTGGTGGTAGTCCTTCAAATATCGCTATGGCATATCTCGTGAATAAGAATGTAGAGGTGATTACTGGTGCGAGTCTTCCTATGATTATAAAGATACTTTCAGACAGAAAAACCTTTAATGATCCAACGGATCTTTGTAAAGCTGCTGCAGAAACTGCAAAAAATAGTATAATTATTGCTGGTGATATAATGGGCAGGTAGATGCTGAGGATAACATGGGTAAAAATAGAATATTTAGAATTGACGATAGATTGATACATGGTCAGGTCATTGAGGGCTGGATAAAGTATTATAAGATTGGAACTGTTTTTATTGCAAATGATAGGGTGGCAAGTGATCCTATCCAGAATATGATATATAAAAGCATAATTCCAAAAGGTGTGGATCTATATATTTATAATCTATCAGAATTTTCAAAGAGTTTTTCTAAAAGAAAGTGGCCAGAATTTCTGGTTCTTTTTGAAAGTGTTGCAGATCTCATATCTGTTTCAGACTCTATAGATTATGATATAGATTTAAATGTTGGATGTGTGGCAAATAGGCCCCACAAGTATCAGATTTCTGATACAGTATTCCTTGATCTTTCAGAGATTCAAAGTTTGTGTAAACTGAGGGAAAAGTATGCTATAACTGTCAAAAAACTACCGTGGGAAACATCTATAGAGATAATGAATTTCAATAAGCTGTTAAACGGTGATATATGAGTCTGCTACTGGTTATATATGCTGGGATTATATCTGTTGATAGATTTGCAGCATTTCATATGCTTTTTTCAAGACCATTGGTTATATCCACAATTGTGGGGCTATTAACTTCTAATCCTGTTCATCTCTTTTATATAGGCATAATGCTTGAGATATTTGGACTTATTGATGTGCAGGTGGGCACCAGGATAACAAGGGAGGATAGCTTTTTAGCCTATGTTTTATCTGTCATTGCTGGCATGGGTTATTTTACTTCGGTGTCGAAGATGCTTTTACTTTTATTAATAATGATTATTTTAATGTATCTGGCAGGGCACACTGAGCGGTGGGTTAGAAATTTTAATAAATACCTTTTTTTAAAAGGTACAATTCCCACTGGTAAACTTATTTTTTTGGGTGCCTGCATGGCCTTTTTGAGGGGTATCATTGTCTATCCAGCTGCAGTTTTTTTAGGTATTGGAATTCTTGATTATTTTAATGGTATATTTGATTATGGATTGAGCTTTAAAATTTATACAGTTTTTCTTTCAATTTTTTTAAGTGGTTATCTTCTTAGGTTCTTATCTTTTAGGTCAATTTATAAATATATCACTTTTATTTTTGGTTTGGGCTTGGGTTGGTTACTTATATGAAAAGTATCAAGTTGTTTGTGAAAAGTCTATTTTATAATAGCAATTTAAATATAGAAAATATGCAGGGTACCGGTTTTAGCTGGCTTTTGGGAGAGTATTCTAAAAAAAATGGTGTAGATTTGAACGATCAGATATTGAAAGAGGAAACAAGCTATTTTAACACACATCCATTTTTTATCAATTTTATACTGGGGGTATGGTTTAAGGAATTTGGCACCATGGAGGGTCCAGATTACTGGAAAAAGGTTTACTCCTCTGCTTTTGCGGCAGTAGGTGATAGTGTTTTCTATCACAGTTATAGAGTGTTTTGTTTCACTATAGCGGCATTAGCTGGATTTTATAATATTTTACTTGGTTTATTTATTTATCTTGCATTGTACAATATACCCCATTTTTATTTTTTATTTTATGGATACGATATAGGTTTCAAATATGGTAAGAATCTCATAGTATGGTTTAACAGGTTTAAAGTGAATCAATGGGGACAGTTTTTTGACACTATTTCTGCATTCTTTCTTGGCTTTTTTCTGTCCGTAATGATCGGTGTTAATAATTTTACTTCCCTCTGGCATTATTTTTTTGGTGCAGTTATGTTATTTATGGGATTATCTTTTGCCAGAATATTGAATGTGGGGATTGCTTTTATCATAGCTGTAATAGGGTTTGGAATCATACTACTTTTAGGAGGGCTTTGATGAATACTGTTACTACAGATGTTACAATTATAAATGAATTGGGTTTACATGCGAGGGCAGCAGCCCTATTTGTTAAAACGGCATCAAAATATAGATCAGAGATTATACTATCAAAAGGCAGTTTAACTGCAAATGGGAAAAGTATTATGGGAGTTATGATGCTTGCTGCTCCGAAGGGGAGTGTTATAACGTTAAAATGTACTGGCGATGATGCAGAAGATGCTATAAATGAGCTTAAAGTTTTAATTGAAAATAGATTTGGTGAAGATAGATGAAAACATTTAAAGGTATTGCAGCATCAGAAGGTATTGCTATAGGTAAAGCTTTTGTCTATGATCAGAATAAGCCAAAATTGTACAAAAGATCTATAAGCCCATCACGGGTAGATCAGGAGATCGAACGATTTAGAAATGCTATAACTAAAACAGAATCCTACATAAATTACACTAAAGAGTTATCTCAAAATAGCCTGGATAGTAATTATTCATTTATTTTCGATATATATTTGCTATTTTTAAAGGATGGGATGCTGGTAGATGAAACCATAAAATTAATAAAGGAAAATAATTTCTCAGCAGAATATGCCCTTAATAAGGTATCTAAAAATATCATGAATACCTTTGAATCATCCAGTGATGAGTACTTGAGGGAGAGAAAAAATGATATAGAGCATATTACCAATAAGCTGCTACTTTTTTTGGATGGAGATGGGATATCTTTGAGTGGTGTAGAGGATGGTTCAATAGTAATTGCCCACGATATTTCCCCATCTGTTCTTGTTCAGCTGCTTCAATCGAATATTTTGGGTTTTGCTACAGATATGGGGAGTAAAGTAACACATACCTCAATTATTGCAAGGGCAGTTAGTTTGCCTGCTGTGGTGGGGTTGAGTAACATTACAAATAGTATCGAAACTGGGGATATTTTAATATTAGATGCCTTTGAAGGTATTGTAATTGTAAATCCGGATAGGGATGAGCTTCAAAAATATACACAACTCAAAGATAGGTACGTAGAGTATATTGATATATTAAATTCTGATAGTGCTATTCCAGACTTGTATACTGAGGACAATGTCAAGGTAGATCTATTTTTAAACATAGAGATAAATGAAGAGTTAAAACAGAATTATATAGATCTTTCCAACGGGATAGGGCTCTACAGGACAGAATTCATATATCTTACAAGGGGAGATGTGTCTGAGGAGGAACAGTTTCAGATATTAAAGGATGCTGTTTTAAGGGCAAATGGAAAAGAGGTTGTCATCAGGACTTTTGATTTAGGTGGAGAGAAGCTTAGTTCCCTTTTACCACATCCCGAAGAGGTAAATCCTGCTCTTGGACTCAGGGCAATAAGGTATTCTTTGAAGTTTAAAGATTTTTTCAAAAAGCAGCTCAGGGCAATATTAAGAGTTGCCTTTCTTGGAAATGTTTCCATAATGTTTCCTATGGTTGGTAATGTACATGAAATTATTAATATAAAAGATGTTTTGAATGAAGTTAAAAATGAGTTACAGATGTCAAGTATCCCCTTTGGGCATACAAAAATAGGTGTGATGGTTGAACTTCCTTCAGCTGCTATTATGGCTGATAAATTGGCTGAACATGTAGATTTCTTTAGTGTAGGGACGAATGATCTAACGCAATATACCCTTGGTGTTGACAGAAATAATGAGTATGTCTCAGATATATTTGATCCCATTAATCCGGCGATTATACAGTTATTAAAGAATGTTATAGATGCATCATTCAAAAAAAATATTAGTGCCACCATATGCGGTGAGATGGCTGGCGATCCTTTGTTTATACCTATTCTAATTGGTCTTGGGTATAGGAATCTCAGTATGACACCTACAAATATATTAAAGGCAAGGTATGTTGTCAGGCATGTCAAAGTTTCTGACTGTGAAAGATTGGTTCTGGATGTTATAGATGCTTTTGAACT
>JAIWOA010000151.1 GCA_020217115.1 Calditerrivibrio sp.
AGGAGTCACACCCGTTCCCATCCCGAACACGGAAGTTAAGCCCTCCAACGCCGAAAATACTTGGTGAAGATAACGCCCGGGAAGATAGGTAGTTGCCAGATACCTTTTTTATTTATAAAATATACTGCCTCGCTGAAATTCTTTAGGTAGACTTTCCATCTCTTTATATTTAAAACCTACATCGGAAAAATCTATCCTTATCTGTTTACTGCAGGCATAAGTGACTATTAACCCATTGTCAGAAAGAACATTGTAAAGAGATTGTAATGTCTCTTTGCTCCACATCTCAGCATTCTTAGATTTACTAAAGGGATCAAAATATATTATATCAAAAATATCAAAACAGTTTTTTAGAAAAATAGTTGCATCAGTGAATTGGATATTCATGAAGTAGTTTTTATAATTACCTTCAGATAACAGTTTACGTAAAATTTTGAATCCTTGCCATGGCCAGAGAATCTTTAACTTATGGACTATTTCAACCATGTGAGGATCTTTTTCTAATGAGGTTATGTAGAGATTGTTGCTACATTCCAATGTTTCATTTATCGTTACAGCTAAGTTGTATCCTAAGCCAAATCCTACATCCAGTAATTTTACATCGCCTTTAGCTAATCTTTCTTTTATGTTGGATGCTTTTGCGTATTTGTAAAAACTTTCAGAAAAAGCTCCTACGGATTTGGCGTGGTATGCCTCACCGTAGGATATATTATAACATGAAATTGAACCATCTAACGTGGCAAAAAGTTTTTTATCCTTCAATAATGGGATCAAATTTGCCATTTTTAAATACTATATGCCAGCTTTCATTGATTTTTTCAGGGAAATCACTTCTATAATGGGCACCTTTGGATCCCTCTCTTTTTAAAGCTGAAAGACTCAACATCATTGAGACTGTAAGTATATTTTTTAGTTCACCACATCTCCTCGTTTCTGGTATCTTATTTTCCAAACTTGATAAAAAACTACTTAAATATTCAACTACTTTAGTTAAACTCCCTTTGTCTCTTACTATACTGGCATTTTTCCAGAGTAGATCTTGAACTTCTGAATAGGAAGCCTCAAGATCTTTAAAGTCTATTTTTTCATTTACTTCAGGTTCCACCATCTCTATTGAAATATTTTTTGTATCTATTATGGCTGCCTTTGCAGATCTCCCTCCAAAGACAACCCCTTCTAAAAGGGAATTACTTGCAAGCCTATTTGCTCCATGCACACCTGTGCATGCAGTTTCTCCACATGCAAAAAGATTTTCAATATTTGTTCTTCCCCAAAGATCAGTTTCAACTCCCCCCATATAATAATGGGCAGCAGGGCTTACAGGGACAAGTTCCTTTGTTATATCTATGCCATAGGAGAGGCATGTTGAGTATATTTTTGGGAATCTATTTTTTACAAAATCATGACCGAGATGCGTAAGATCGATGTAAACGTGTTCAGCATCTGTCTTCATCATTTCAAAGAAGATTGAACGACTGACGATATCTCTTGGAGCCAATTCAGCCATTGGGTGGTAATTGTGACAAAATCTCTCCCCTTTTATATTTCTTAGTATACCACCCTCACCCCTCATAGATTCACTCAAAAGAAATGCTGGAGCATTTTTTAAGTGAAGTCCTGTTGGATGAAATTGGTAAAATTCCATATCCTTAAGCACAGCTTTGGCTCTAAAAGCTATCGCCATACCATCTCCAGTTGAAACTTCTGGATTGGTTGTTCTTTTAAATATTCTACCTGCTCCACCAGTTGCCAATATGACAGCCTTTGAATGAAATAATGCTGGAGCATTGGTAAGCTCATCAATTGCATATATCCCATGTACCCTATTATTCTTTACTATTAGATCAACAACAAAATGATTTTCTATTTTATCTATATTTTTTGTTTTATTAACAGTATCTTTTAGTGTTCTTACTATTTCATGACCTGTTGCATCCCCACTGGCATGAATAATTCTGTTTACACTATGAGCTGCTTCCCTTGTGAAGTCAAAATGCTCACCATGCATGTCAAATTTGGCTCCGTAAGCTATCAATTCCCTTATATATTTTGGTCCTTCTTCTACAAGTGTTAGCACCGCATCCTTGTCGCATAAGCCATCTCCGGCATTTATAGTGTCTTCATAGTGCAAAAATATATCATCATCATCTGAGAGAACTACTGCAACTCCACCTTGTGCATATTCGGTGCTTCCTTCACCAAGAACTGACTTTGTAACAATTCCTACAGTCCCATGTTTGGCAAGTTCAAGGGCTGCCCTAAGACCGGCAACCCCTGAACCAAGAACTAGGTAATCATACATATATCTTTTCATTTCTTTACCATTTAAGACCAAATTTTATGCCTAATTGGTTAACCTGACCAATGCTACCTTCAATCGTAAAGTTTAAAAGAGGGAATGGTGTAATGGAAACTCCAGCAAAAGCTCTGTATATAGTTTCATGTACATCTGAAAGGTTCACTATGGATGAGCTTTCTGATGCATTAATTCTAAGGGCTGTTACTCCTGCATATGGTGTTAGGAACAAAATACCTTTGCTTACCATAAGATCAAGTTGCTGAGTATTTATGTCAAGTTCATCTACCCCTTCAAGCTTTGAAAATGCACCCCTTACTGCAAGGGCTGGAGTTACTAGTGTACCTGCTAATATTGCATATTTTAGTTCGAGACCCCACAACTGTACATCTGTCCCTGGAACTTTTGAATACATGGCACCAACATCTATATTAAATGGTAACCCTTTTATTACGTGAAGCCTTGGAACTGGTATAAAAGCTATTGAATCGTTATCGTCAAAAATATATTTCCAGTAGTCTTTATCCTTGTCTATTCCCGTAAAAGTTATTTCTGCACTTACATCAAATCCTGTTATTCCATGTGGTTCTGCAGGTGACATTGGGTTGAATGACAAAGCAACTCCAAACTCCTTTGCCAGAGATTTAAACATTGCATCTGTGTAACTTGACTGGAATTTGATATCCCCAGCAAATGAATTAAAAGCAAACAAAAATAAAGCCAAAACTAACATCACAAATCGTTTCATAGTCGCCCCCTTATAGTTTTATTTTATCCTGAAGCTATCATTAAGATAAAATTCATCTTTTGTTCTACTAAAGAATCCTATTTTAAGACCTTTCATTTTCTTCTTAATATATTTTAGCATATTTTTCAACCCTAATATTTCTGACATCTGTGTATTATTTTCAGAAAAAAAACTGTCAGGCTCCACAGCCATATGTCTTAGTTTCAAATAGTTTATTTTAAATGCATTAATGAACTCTGTCATTTTTTCAAATTCCTTAGAAGAATCGGTGAATCCAGGCAATATTTTCAGATTCAAGGAGGTAAATATGTAGTTTTTTTCTGCCATTTCTAATAATTTTATAATATTGTCAAAGGATGATCTATTTTTGAAATAAAAATCTGGGTTAAATGACTCTATGTCAATGGAGATAGAGTCTATGTCGGAAAAGTTGACTTTTTTTACATGTTCGTTATTTGGGTCTGTTATGTTTAAATTTATCGTTAGAAATTCATTTTTTATCTCTTTTATCTTTTCATTATTAAAAAAATTTTTCACTGTAACTACATGATTTATATTGTTCTTTGAAAAAATAGATAGGATAGGTTTTATATTTTCCAGATCGTTTTGCTGTTTTATAATTATTTCAGATGCAGCAATGAAAGCCAACATGAAAGAGTTATTCAAAAATCTAAGGTTCTGGTTATTCTGAATGGTTGTTTTTATGGATTCAAAAATCTTCCCTTTTACTTTCACTTTTTCTTCAACCATAATTGCAGGAACTACAAATGATTCATCCATCCAACCTATTGGTGTAAAATGGGAATAGGCAGTACCCACACTTTCACCCTGGGGGATGAAAGAGATCATTAATGTTCTTAAATATCCTGGCGGGAGTTCTGTGTAGACAGGCAATCCTCCACCAAAATCTACTATCTTTGCACTGTTTTGATCGTATGCATAGGGGATCCCATTTATTGTTTTAAGTTTGCTATTTTGGGGGAGGGGGATCATCTCTAATTCATAGGGAACTATATTAAAAATATTTGTTTTAAATGCAGATTTGAGCAGATGATGATCGTAAACGTTCCCATTTTTATCTGCTATCACAAGGTTCGGGATCTTGTACATTTTACCTCATTTTTGTTAATGTTGTGTGTTTAAAAAATTACATATTTAAACTGGCAAATTATATTGTTTTTTTTACATTTTTTCAATATAATAAAATAGTAAAATAAATCATGAGGTGAACATATGACTGATATTGTTGATATTTATGCAAGAGAAATTCTTGATTCGAGAGGAAATCCTACTGTTGAAGTTGAAGTTATAACAAGTGAAGGAATTGTTGGAAAAGCTGCTGTGCCATCAGGTGCATCTACAGGAGAGAGGGAAGCTATAGAACTCAGGGATGGTGATAAAGGTAGATTTCTGGGTAAAGGTGTATTAAAAGCTGTTCAGAATGTTAATGAGATTATCGCTCCAGAACTTGAAGGTATTGATGTTACAGAGCAGAAACTGATAGATGAGATTATGTTGGAGCTTGATGGGACAAAAAATAAGGAAAAACTTGGTGCTAATGCCATATTGGCAGTTTCAATTGCATGTGCAAAGGCAGCAGCAGAATCTGTTGGTCTTCCATTATACAGATATATAGGTGGAGCTTTTGCCCATACCCTGCCTGTACCTATGATGAATATTTTGAATGGTGGTAAGCATGCTGATAATAATGTTGATATACAGGAGTTTATGATAATGCCAGCTGGAGCTGAAACCTTCAGGGATGCACTCAGGATGGGGGTAGAAGTGTTTCATACACTTAAGAAAGTTCTACACGATAAAGGTTATAATACATCTGTTGGCGATGAGGGTGGGTTTGCTCCAAATCTTAAGTCCAATGAGGAGGCAATAGAAATTATTTTAAAAGCTATAGATAAAGCTGGCTATAAAGCTGGTGAAGATATCTATCTCGCAATAGATTCTGCTGCAAGTGAATTTTATACAGATGGTAAATATAAAATGGAAGCTGAGAAGAAATCTGACAAAACAGCTGATGAGATGGTGGAATACTATGCATATTTAGTATCAAAGTACCCTATAATTTCTCTGGAGGATGGCTTGGCAGAAAATGATTGGGATGGATGGAAAAAGCTCACAAAAAATCTAAGTAAAAAGATTCAGCTTGTTGGAGATGATATATTTGTAACAAATACAGAGAT
>JAIWOA010000045.1 GCA_020217115.1 Calditerrivibrio sp.
TATAAGATAACCAACAATCCTATCCTCACAATTTATGGCAGGGATGACAGCAATATACTCATGGTTTCTCAATTCATCAAGTTCCTCTGATACATAAGTTGCTCTTTTTTCTTCCATAGCCTTGTTAAACATCACGTTAAATCGATTCAATTCAAAAGGTTCACCTATCTGAACCACTTTTACAAAGCTCTTACTTTTATCCACAAAAATAGCTCCTGTTGTAATACCATAGTTTTTGGAGATTAAATTAATTAGCTTTATGGATGCTTCATCTTCATCCCATATATACATATTTTTAATTTCATGCATAATTGAGCGTAAGCTAACAGGTTTTAAAATAAAACTTTTTTCCAATTGATCGTGGGATAATTTTAAGAGGTAAAAAGAATTCCTTAGCTGCTCAAATTTTGATACAAAATAATAATTCTCCTCCCTTAATTTTCTTATGGTTCTCCTATAAAAAAAGTGGAATTCACCACATATCAATACAAAAATAAGGTTTTGTAAGAAAACATCCATGGGGAATAGATTGTAATAAAAATAGGAAAAAATACCAAAAACCATTATCAAAAATAAACCTATATTAAGTCCATAGTATAGTGTTATTGTAGAAAGTAATAGAAGGAAAAAGTTTACTTCAGAAGATAATAGCAGAGGATCCTGCTTGTTATATAAAAAACCAACGGCAAAATATATGCCGCTAAAAATTATTACCTCTATCAATACTGACAGTGTTGCAATATCGATATTCGACTTTTTGTATAATTCCATACTATTTATTAATCAGGTTACGAATGAGCTTTTGAGCCAATGTTGTGATCGATTCATGCCCCCAGCCACTTTTTGCACCTACAGCAGAAAATATAATTTTATTACTTTTTAAATCAATAAAAACAAGAGAAAGCCCAACTGCTGGTTCACCGTCGATACCTGTTTTATATCTCCACTCATTAATTTCACCAGTAACAAGAATATCAGCATTAAGATTTTTAGCATTAGACTTTATCTTTTCTATTTCATACTTATCATCATCAGATTGGTTTTCTGAAATATTGATAATATCATAGCCATAAATACTTAAAACCGTCTTTGTAATACTTGCTGCCCTCTCACCTGCTAAAAAAGTCTCAGTATTATTTTTAAATTTACCAACGTAAATCCTTCCCTTTTTGTCCACTGAAAACTGTTGGTTATCATAAATACTTGAACATCCAGCAAGTATAATGGAAAAAATTGATAACAAAATAATAACATTAAGTAACTTTTTCATAATGCCCCCATCTATTTTATTTTTTTATTTTTGGAGTTGACTGTATAAATTCAGCATCCAATAGTAGTTTATTTACAGTATCAGTGATTGTTGCCTTAATATAATCGTTGTTTTCAAAAATATTAAAGCTACCATCTTTCACATTTGCAATTTCATAAAAAGCCTCTAAACCTGAAAATTTATCCATTTCAGCATGTATTACATTACCATTTCTAAAGTAAACCTTACCAATGACCTCATCACTTATTATTTCAAGAAGCAGATTTCTCTTAGATTTTGAGATCAATTCTAAAAGCTCTTTTATATTAATGTTTTCAAAACTACCCGACAAAGAAACTTTTTTACTTTCTTCACTATCCATTAACTGCTCACAAATATCTATATATTCAGCTATATACTTAGCTACCGTATCAGAGATCTCTTTAAAGACTATACCATATTTGTTGTTATCCCTGAAATTCTTGACTATACCAACAACCTCACTGAGTTCTTTGCCGTTGTTTAAAATAAAGTTTACTCTTACTACACTTCCTATATTTAGAGGCTTTGTAGATGTTATAAGCATACCATTGAGACTTATATCCAATATTTGACCCTCAAAAGGGGGCAGGTCATTCATATATATATGACAGGCGATATTTACAAAATAACGTTTATTATTTCTTAGACTATACTCTTTGTACTGTTTTGGATAAGAAATTTTAATCAGATCACTAAATTCAGTGATTAATTGAAGAGCTCTAGTATTGAATTCTATAAGCTTATCCCTATACATGTATCTAACTTTACATTCTCCACCTCTGGTAAGCATTTCAACGATAGATGGCGTTGCCTCTATGAGTATATATTTCCCCAAATCCCAACCAACAATCTTCGTGGAAAAAAATCTATCCTCTCTAAAAACAAATATCATATCCTGTCCAACTTCAAAATTGTTGAAATAACTATTTTCCAGATTTGGTTTGTAATGCCTACGTGTATAAATGTTGAATATCTTATTAAGCTGGCTTAATTCTTTGGAAAGATTCTGTATCGACTTCTCAATATTAGCGATAAAAAATGTCTCATTTTCATTCAAGGGTGCAGCTACATCCCCATCACTTTTGTTTTTTTCACTTGATAATAATTTATCGTTTGCTTTCCCAATATCACCTCCATTAAAAGCTCCGGAAGAACCATCCACCTGAAAAATATTTTCAAATAAATTCATTATATCCAGATTGGGATTTTTGACTTTTATAAAATTTTTAGCAAACTCCCCAAATATCCGGGCAGTCACTCCATTAGAAGCCAAATATATTACAGGTGTCTGTTTGTTTACAGCTTCCCTCATCAAAGACTCTTCAGGGACAGGGCCAAGCAAAGAAATATCTATATCCAGAAAATTTTTCACAGCATCTTTAAACTTTGAAAAAATACTATCAACCTGCGTTCTACTCTGGGCTCTGTTAACAACCACGGTGGTTGGCTTTACTATATTTTTACTTTTTAATATTTTTAAAAGACCATAGGCATCTTTTATTGATGTTACTTCGGGAATTAAAACAAGCACCATAACATCAGCGAACTGAATAAACTGAACCACATCATTTGATGCACCTGCAGCACAATCTATTATCAAAAATTCAGGGTCTTCTCGAAACTCCGATAATTTCTTTATGATTTTATCACGATCTCTATTTGATAGATTAGCTAACTTTGCCACTCCATTACCTGCAGGTATAAGATAAAAGTTTGGATATTTTTCAGAGGTAAATACAACATCGTTTATAGAAACATCATCTGAAAGTAGATGCTCTATTGTATAATTGGGCTTTGAACCTAAAAGAATATCTGCATTACCAAGTGAGAGATCTGCATCTAATAGACAGGTCTTTTTACCCAACTTAGCCAATGACAAAGCGATATTTAGAGAAAAATTACTCTTACCAACACCACCCTTTCCACTTGCAACAGTTATAACATAAGATTTCTGTCTAACTCTATTTGACATGTTTAAAATTATAATTATCCAACAAACAAATGTCAACAGAATTTAACTATTTACATTTACCAGTATTTTTTGCCTCATCATATTTTTGACACTGTCCAAGGGAACATGCATCCTTTAGATCCTGACAACCCAAATAGCTATTACCAATCAAAAGATAACTTTCACCTCTATTTTCAAGGGAAAATTTATCCTTAGGATTTATTTTTAAAGCTTGACCATACTGCTTAATGGCTTCATAATAATTACCCTGATTATAATAAATATCACCTAAATACCCAATTACATCTGGATGATTAGGATTAATAGAAATAGCTTTTTTAAAATCTGCAATCGCTAATGTGTAGTTCTTCTGGTTAAAATAAAGAATACCCCTGTTATAATAGCCAAGAAAATAGTTAGGAGAAATAGATATTGATCTATTATAATTTTCAAGTGCCTTTGGATAATTATTCAAATACTCATAACTCAGCCCTTTATTTAAATAAGCTTCTGTGTAGTTCGACTTTCTAAGAATAGCATTATCATACTCTATTATAGCATTGTTGTAATCCTTTAAATCCATTAGAACATTGCCTTTCTCAAAATATCCCCAATAATCTGAAGGATTTATGGAAATTGCTTTATCAAAATACAATAGAGCTCTATCATAGTTTTTAAGCTTTCTATAAGTCATCCCCATATATATATTTGAGTCAAGATGTTCTGGACTGCTTTTTAATGCACCACTAAAATCATTTATAGCTGCATCGTAAAGGCCTTGTTTGTAGTACAATACACCCCTATTGTATAGAGCCAGGTTGTCTGTAGGTATTATTGAAACAGCTCTGTTATAACTCTCCATAGCTTTTTGGTAGTTATCTGAAAACTCATAGGACATACCAATATTTATATGGGCATCAATATAATCTGGATTTTCAGTAAGCACTTTATTAAACTCTGCAATTGCAGCAGAATAATTATACTGATTCATATATTTTTTGCCCTGCTCAAAGTATCGCTTCCCTTTATCAGATAACTTAAAGGGATCATTGTAAACCTGACCAATATTGGAAACTTTTTTAACTGTTGTCTGATAATTAACTACAGGTTTCTTCGCAACAATACTGGGATTGTTCACAATAGAGATATAATTCCCAATATTGTAGTCAGGCATTATTTCAAGAGTTTTAATGAAATCGTATTTTGCGTACTCCATTTTATTTAAATAGTAATAAGCAATCCCCCTATCATAATGACCTATATGGTTTTTAGGATCAAGATCTATACCTTTTGAGTAATCTTCTATTGCCTTCTCAAGATTTTGTAGATTATAGTAACTTAGACCTCTTCCAACGTAGGCATTTGCATATTTTGGATTCATAGATATTGCTGTTGAATAATCATCTATCGAACCTATGTAATCTTTTAGATAATATTTAGCAAGTCCTCTGCTGTAATATGCATTGTGGTATTGTGGATCTAATTCAATGGACTTATTAAAATCCCTTAATGAAGATTTGTAATCTTGTATCTCGTAGTAAAGCAACCCTCTATTATAGTATGCAAGAGCATAATTAGGATCTTTTTCAATTGCCTTTGTGTAATCGTACAAAGCTGCATTATAATTTTTCAATTTAAAATAGACAAGGGCTCTGTTGTTATAGGCATATGAATAGTTAGGATTTAAAGAAAGAGACTTATCATACATCTTAAGTGAATTTTGATAGTCTTCAAGATAGTATAATGCCAGACCCTTCCCCATATAGGCTATATGTGATTCCTCATTTAAACTTATCGCTTTTTCGAAATACTGAACTGCCAAATTAGGATCGGAATATCTACCATCAACCCATAGTTCATAGGCTTTATTTATCCAATTTTCTGATTCCAATTTATTTGCAATGGAACTAAATTCCTTGTTAACTTGTTCCTGTTCTTTCTTTAGATTATCTATCTTTTGTTGGCTATATTTAGGGGAATTTGAATATGAGCCATAGTTTTTATCCTCAGACTTGCTCATCGTTTTCAATTCAGACTCAAGGGTTCTATTCTTTTTTTCCAATTCCTCAAATTTTGCAAGAAGAATATTCATATTTTTCTGCATCTCTTGATACTGAGACAAAGATCCCTTATCTTGCTTTATATAATCTATTTTATCCTTTATGGAGTCAGTATCAACTTCAGATTTTATTGTCACCTGAATGAAAAATGAATCACCATCTACCCCATTCTTGATTGAAACTATTTCAGTTTTCATCATGCCAAGAGCCATTGCAGATATCTCATCTTTTTTTAGAGATCCATCCTGAACAATCGTAAGAGATTCTATATATGTTCCAGCCTTTTCAATAATCTCCCTCTTAGCGTCAGCAATAGCAGCTACTTTGGCATCATCCATCGACTGGTTTGAACCCAAAATCTTTTTTACAGAATGTGTATATATTTTTTTTTCAGCATGGACAGATGAATTCAGAAAAGAAAAAAACAACAAAAACAGAAATAAATATCTCATAATTCCTCCTTATTAGTCTATATTAGACATTATAAGGTAAATTAAAAATATTTAAATACTTTTTTTAAAAAAAATTTTTTTATTTGATTTTTACTTAATTAAGGTTTACATAATAATTAACAATGCAAATAATTAAAATATAATAAACATAATAAGGAGACTAAAATGATAAATAAGCTGGTTTTTCTTACTGTTTTTCTATTTTTTATTTTTTCAATTTCTATGGCAAAATCTGTTGATATAGATTCTAAAGGGGCTATAAAATCCGTTTCAGTTTACCTTGATGGAGCATTGATAAAAAAATCGATGAAAGTTCCACTGGTAAAAGGTGAAAATAGTGTAAGGATATCCGGGAATTCACTCTATACCAATGATAATACGGTAAGTGTTTACTTTGATAAGATTAATGATGTAAAAATATTAAACGTTAAAACAGAAAAAACATTTTTAAACAAAAAGAATAGTGAAAAAGTTGAAAAACTTAACATAAAAATCGATTCTTTAAATAAACAGATAACAGCTCTTAACAATGAAAAATCTATATTAAATAATTCAATAAATCTATTCCAGAGAGATAATACCTTTAATCAATTTAACAAATTTACAATTCTTGAGTTTGAAGAATATATAAAATTTTCTGAAAGAATACTTGCATCTAAATACGAAAAAATTGCATCTATAGATGAAAAACTAAAAAAACTTTTAGAGGAAAAAAAGTCTTTAGAGATGGAACTAAGCTTGATAAAAAGTAATGAAAAGGCAGATAAAACAATCATAATAGAATGTACATCAAATGCCGACATAGATTCCTCTTTAGAATTATCTTATATGGTAAATAATGTATCATGGAAGCCATCATACGATATAAAAGCAGATACATCCTCTGGAAAGATCGAAGTTATCTACTATGCAGTTGTAAAACAGTCCACCTATGAAGATTGGAATAATGTTACATTAGATATCTCCACTGCAAGGCATGTTTATGGTAATATCCCTAAACTAACCCCAATAATAGTTGATTTTTATAAACCAATTGTCAAAAAAAGCTCCCCTTTATATATTGAAGCTTTAGCTACAAAATCTGCAAAACTGTTACAACCTGAAGTTGAATTAAGTGATGAAGATTTAAAACCAAAAGTAAGTGAGAATTTCACATCTTTTAGCTTCCTTATACCCAAAAAAGTTAATATCCCTTCAGATAATGAAGAATATAGATTTCAAATTTATTCTGCTTACAATGAAAATTCAATTTCATACTATTCAGCTCCAAAATTATTAGAGAGAGTATTTTTAGAGGGTAAAACTGCTAACAAATCTGAATTTCCACTCCTATCTGGGGAGATGAATCTTTATATGGATGGAAGATTTATAAATAAAGCAAAGCAGATTAGTACAATACTACCCGGTGACAATTTTACCATGTCATTTGGAGTAGACGAAAGTATAGGTATAAGTAGATCTCTTAAAAAAAGATTCACAGAAACAGTAGGAGTATTTTCAAAAAACAATTTACTAATTTATGAATATGAGATAAAAATAACAAACTCTAAAAAGAAAGATGTAAAAGTTAATATTGAAGATATACTCCCCAAATCTGCAAATGAATCTATAAAGGTGGAGTTACTAAATTTATCACAGGAAAAATACAAAATGGATGAAGACAACATAATATCATGGGGAATTGAATTAAAAGCAGGAGAAAAGAAGATTTTGAGATACGGATTTAAAATTGAGTACCCACAGGATAAAAAAATTACAGATATAGAATAATGAGGAGTCTATGGAGAATAATAAAAATGGATTTTTCAAAGAACAGTATGTCATCGATGACATTAAGGTAGGAGATACCTGGAGAATATTTAAAATACTTTCAGAATTTGTAGAAGGCTTTGAAAATCTTGCCAAAATAGAACCAGCTGTAAGCGTTTTTGGCTCTGCAAGGATAAAGGAAGACCATCTTGACTACAAAAAAGCAAGAGTTTTAGGGGGCTTACTTGCAAAGAATGGTATAACTGTACTTACTGGAGGTGGCCCCGGCATTATGGAAGCAGCAAATAGAGGAGCTACAGAAGCTGGTGGGCAGTCAGTGGGATTAAATATAGAATTACCCTTTGAGCAGAAACCTAATCCATATGCAAAAAAAACTATAACTTTTAATTATTTCTTTGTACGAAAAGTAATGCTTGTAAAGTATGCTAAAGCATTTGTAATTTTCCCCGGTGGATTTGGTACTATGGATGAATTTTTTGAAGCTGTTACATTGATACAAACCAAAAAGATACTCCCTTTCCCTCTTATACTTGTTGATAAAAAATACTGGGGAGGGCTGCTTGATTGGGTAAATGATCAGATGCTAAAAAACAATTTTATAAAAGACTCTGATCTTGACTATATTAAGGTTATGGAAGAACCTGAAGAGATAGTTGAACATATAAAAGCATTTATGAAATTATAGTCTGGTAAAAAAAATTTTGTACCCAATTAAATTTAAATATTTCAAATGGTTACTGAATTGATCGATTTTAGTTTAAAAGATGTAGATTTGCTATAATATTAATTATTCTTGATATTCTTGATTTTTTATTTAAAAATATATTCAGGAGGAATTTTATGGAGAAAAAGCTACCAATAGGTATACAGACCTTCGAAGAGATAAGAGTAAAAAAAGAAAACTATATTTATGTAGATAAGACAGAGTATGCCCTCGATCTCATTCAAACAGGTACATACTGCTTAATGGCACGTCCTAAAAAGTTTGGCAAAAGTCTCTTTATTTCAACACTTAAAGCGATCTTTGAAGGTAAAAAGGAACAAAGGTAGTTCTGCAGGAAGAACTTGAAACATATTTTGCTAATTATCTTGAGGGTATAGATTTAGCTGAAGTTAAAAACTGGTACAATGGTTATTCATGGTGGGAAAAAACTGTGTATAACCCCTACGATATACTTCTATTTCTGAATGACCCTGAAAAAAGGTTTAAAAGCTACTGGTTTGAACGAGAGACACCACCATCTTTAAATGAAGCTGGTGGATAAAACTAAATATTTTTACCCTAATCTATCTTCTCTTATGGTAGGTGACTACTTTTTTAGGAGCTTTGACGTAGATAGTATTGATCTTGATGTCATTCTATTTCAGACAGGCTATCTGACTATAGGCAAGGTTATTGAAAGCCCACTTCATGGTTATCATTATATCTTAAAATTCCCAAATAAGGAGATAAAGATATCCTTTAGCAATTATATAATAAATAATCTGATCGATAGAAATAGAACAATCCCTCAGAAAATTCAGACTGAACTTTACGATTCCCTTACGAAAATAGATCTCAATACCTTTAAAAATATTATCTTTTCTATATTTACATCAATTCAATGTGACAGAGATGGCGAAATGGAGAATAATCATGGCTTTTATGCTACAGTTTTGTATCTGTACATTCAAAGTCTGGGCATAGATATAACAGGTGAAGATACTATGAGTAAAAAACGGATTGATATCACAGTAAAATTTCCTAATGTCATATACATTATGGAGATAAAGGAAACAGATGAAGAACCGTTAGCTCGGATAAAGCATAAAAAGTATTACAATGAGTATACAAACGAAGGTAAAGATATATATCTTGTTAGTATCAGTTTTGATAACACTCAGAAGAATCTAAAAGATTTTATATGGGAAAAGGTAGGTTAAGTTATTTTGACGATCAAACAGTTAAATAACCCACTTTACCTTCAATATATAAGATTATATCTTTTTGATATTGATTTTTTCTATAATTACGTATATCTATAATCACTATACTAATAATAATTTAAATGGTGGATTATGGATTTCAAACAGATTGAAGCTTTTGTTTATGTGGCAAAATACAAGTCTTTTTCCAGAGCGGCAGAAAAAATGCTTCTTAGCCAGCCAACGATATCAACCCATATAAATACCCTTGAAGAGGAGCTGAATATCAAACTTTTTGATAGGTTATCCCGTGAGGTCATACTTACAGATGCTGGACAGCTATTTTACGATTATGCAGTAGATATGATGGATTTAAGGGAAAGATCCATTGAAGCAATTAAAGAATTTTTAAATGAGATAAGTGGGAATATAAGGATAGGATCAAGTACTATTATAGCTGAATTTATCCTGCCCATGATAATCAAAGAATTCAATAATAGGTATCCCAAAACTTTTTTCAGCATGGATATCTCAAACTCACAAACTATAATACAAAGAGTTGTAGATGGGA
>JAIWOA010000046.1 GCA_020217115.1 Calditerrivibrio sp.
TACTCGATCTTGCTATTGTAGCCAGAAAAATACCCAAAAAAGATCTTGAATACAAAACAATATTCAAAGACAAAATAATATTAGCTGTAAACAGGGAACATCCCTTTTATTCAAGAAATAATCTATTTCTTGAAGAGATAATAAATGAAAAGTTTGTAATAAGAGAGGTGGGTTCAGGTACACGAAATGCTGTGGAATATGCTCTTAAGTCAAAGGGGTATGACTTTGAAAGTTTAAATGCCACTGCTGTGATGTCATCTACCCATGGCCTTTTACATTCAGTTAAAAATGGTTTAGGTGTTGCTTTTGTGAGTGAAATAGCACTTATAAAAGATATATGTGGGCAGGAGGTAAAGGGGATACCAATTATAGACCTCGTTGTGGAAAAGGATATATTTCTGGTATACAACAAAAGAAAAACGAGTAAAAAATTGATAAAAAGCTTCCTAGAACTTATGGATGGGTATAATTTTAGTTCATCAATAAAAAGTTAGCATAATTTAAAGAGCTAACCAATAGTGTAAGTAGTAAGTTTTTTTGTACTTGACAAAACTTAATAAAACTAGTATAAAGCCCATCTGTTACTGAGTTTTTTAGTTTGCCTGGGTGGTGGAACTGGTAGACACGCAGGACTAAGGATCCTGTGGGGTAACACCTGTGGGGGTTCGAGTCCCCCCTCAGGCATTTCGATTTTAATTTTCCCCAAAGATCTACTATTTTTAATTATAGCACTATTTGAGTTTTAGATTTTTTGGAGAATAAATAAGATGAGTGAAAAATCCGAAGAGATCAGAATAAAATATAAGTATAAAGAACTCATATTAAAGAGAAAATTAAAAACTGATATAGAATCGGCAAAATCTATTGTAGGGCCAGACACCGCCTATCACCTTTACCAGCAATTAAAAAATGACAAAGATAGAAAAACAGATAAATAATCTCCTATTGTTCTCAAAAACACACAAAAAATATATTGCACAAAACAGTATTATATTATATTCTGAAAATTCGTTAAGGAGTGAAATATGAATAATAAATTAGCAAAAGAAAATGGGAAAGATGATAATAAAACTAAAAAAATAACGGATTTCTTTGGAAAAATAGAAACTTTAGAAGATGCCCACAGGATATCTATACCTGCAGCAGTTGTTACAGCCCTTGTTGGCTTTTATTCTCTAATATATACTATTCTATATTTCAATGAATTGATGTTTCTTGGAGCACTCGATTTGATATTATGGAGTATACTTGGATTTGGGATTTTTAAAAATTCAAGGGTAGCACTTCTAAATACCTTTATAATGTATGTATTAGGAGGAGCATTTTTTAGAATGACCCCATTATGGCACAATAATATCTTTGCAACTATTTACGTATTGACCCTCGTTTTTGCATTAAGGGGGACTTTTGCATATAACAAATTACTCAAAAAAAATGAAGGGGCTAAATAGCCCCCTGAGAATCTTCACTAATTGATATATTTTTCATCTTCTTAGCTGTTCGATAAATATAAAATGTTAAAACTACAAAAATAACTATTCCAACATAGTTACTTATCCTTTCAGGCCATATCATTAGCAAACCTGCAAAGGCATATACGATCCTTTCTAACCAACTTAGATTTCTAAAAAAATACCCTTCAAAAAATATTGCAAGAATCAGCAAACCCAAAGTTCCAGTAATAATGTTCTCAATTGTTCTATCAATTGTACCAAAAAATAATATCGCAGGATCGTAGATAAACATCAAAGGTATGAGATAAAGACCTTTGGCTAATTTCCACGATTCCATAGCAGTTTCAAAGGGTTTGCTACCAGATATACCAGCAGCAGCATAGGCAACAAGAGCAACTGGAGGAGTAACATTTGCATCCTGAGAATACCAAAAAATCAACAAATGTGCAGACAGTAAAGCTCCCATTGCCAGATCTGGAGGCACCAGTGCCTTCATCCCAGCTATAATATTAGGATCTTTTAGCATGTCAGGAGTCATCTGGAGGGTATTTATAAAGTAATCTTTCAGTATAAGAGACTCCAGAAGAGGTGCAGCAAGAACAGCCAGAACTATATAAGAGGCAGTTACAGGAAGGCCCATACCAAGGATTAGAGATACAAGGGCGACAAATACAATTGCAAGAAATAGGTTACCATGTGCCAAATCACCAATTAAAATTGAAAATTTTATACCCATACCAACAAGTAACACAACTCCAACTACTATCCCTGCGCACATAAGTACAATTGCGGTATTAACCATATTACGAGCACCCAACGAGAGAGCATCAAATATATCAGATAACTTCATCCTCGTTTTTTTATTAAACCAACTTGATATAATAACGGCTAAAATACCTATTGATGCAGAAAATGTGGGTGTGTAATTAGCCATCAAAAGATAGATAAGTACAATAATAGGGATAAAAAATTGCCATCCTTCCTTTAAAACCTCCTTTGTACTTGGAAGTTCACTCTTTGGAATTCTTCTTAGATTATATTTTTGGGCTTCAAGATGTACAAAAAAACCAACACTCAAAAAATACATCAATGCTGGTATAATCGATACAGCGACTATCTTGGAATATGGAAGTTGTGTCCATTGAGCCATGATAAAGGCTCCTGCACCCATAATCGGAGGCATAATCTGGCCACCTGTACTTGCAGCAGTTTCAACACCAGCAGCAAATTTTGGTTTATAACCCATACTCTTCATCAACGGTATTGTTATAGATCCAGTGCCAACAGCATTTGCAACGGCACTCCCTGATACAGTACCCATAATAGCACTGGCAAATATGGCCATTTTTGCAGGTCCACCTGTAGTATGCCCAAACATAGATATTGCAAGCTTTAAAATAAAATCACCAGCTCCCGACTTAACCATAAAGGAACTAAAAAGTACAAAAAGAAAAACAAAAGTTGAAGAGATCGTTGTAACAGAGCCAAAAATACCATCCGGAGCAAAAAACATTCTATATAAAAATCTTGAAACACTCACTCCAGGAAAGTTCCACAAACCACCAAATATTTTCCCTAAAAATAATGCATAAAACATAAAAAATATAGCTATTAAAGGGATAGTAATACCTGTTGTTCTCCTGGTTATCTCAAGAAGTAATAACATCGCAATTGCAGCTGCAATCATATCATAGGTATTAACTTCCTGATTTCTCAAGTTTAGATATTCTTCAAATAGCAGTAGGTATAGTGTAACACAAATTGCTAATATCGATAAAATCAGATCGAGGGTAAATGTTTTTTTTGCCAAACCTTTACTTATGGGGAACATTAAAAAACCCATAAAAAGCATCATACCATAATGAATTGCATTTAAGCGAAGCTCGGGTAATATTCCAAAGCTATTGTACCATAAATGTATAAGGGATGTTACCACTGCAAACCAATAAACAAACTTTTCTATATTTCCAGTGAGAACTCTTTTAGATGTTGCAGATTCTCCAGATTTATCTTCAACAACATCAACCGAGCCATTTTCAACACTCATAAAAACCTCCGAAGACTTGATATCTCATATTGAAAAATAAAGAGGGCAGGCAAACAACCCACCCTCCATAAATTGTAACATACTCTTAAAAATATAAATTAATTTGGCATTAACTCAGCAGGAATATGTATCCCTTTCTCCTTATAAAATTTTGCTGCACCAGGGTGGAGAGGTACAGGAAGACCATCGAGAGCTTCTTTTAAGCTGAGTTCTTTTGTAGCTGGATGAATATTTGATAAAAACTGCAGATTCTCATAAATTGTTTTGGTCACAAGGTAAACAGTCTCTTCAGATAGATCTTTTCTAACGACAAGTATATTTGGCTGACCTATGGTATTTATATCTTTCGTTTGACCAGGATAAGTTCCAGCTTTGATAACAAACCTTGTCCATATTGGATGAGTCTTTCTTATCTTGTTTAGCTGCTCATCAGTAAAATCTAAAACTATTGCACCTTTCTCACCAGTTTGAGCGTATAATTGTGTTATAGCAGATGCAGGGGGACCAGCTGGTATATTGGCTGCACCTACCCTTTTATTCATCATAGCATCTATTGATTGGTTATAATCAAGGAATTCAAGGCGAAAATCTTTGTCAGGGTTGTAACCTAAGGCAGATAAAATAACTCTTCCAGAACCCTCAGTTCCACTACCCCTTTTACCTATGGAAAATGGTTTACCTTTAAGATTAGCAAGGTCGCTCATATTACCAGTCTTGACATATTCCTTTAATATAGGAAAATGCTCAACATTCTGCCAAAGCATAGTTATGGAACGAAAATCTTTTTCAGGTTTACCAGCGTAGAGTCCTTCTCCATTGTATGCCTCAAGGGCAAATAGAGACTGAAGAATTGCAAGATCTGCTTCCTTTTTTTTCATCATCGATATATTTTCTCCAGAACCTGCAGAATTTATCGCTGTAGCCTGTATACCCTTACTAGCCTTTAGCTTGATACTAATTAAAGTTCCTATTGCAACCCCAACTGGATAATATGTCCCACCAGGAGTAGCAGTGGCAATAATCAGGTTTTTATCATCTGCATAACTTGTATAACTAAAAGCAGATAGGATAAGAACCAACGTTAAAATTAAAAATTTTTTCATTATACAACCTCCTTTTTAAGCATGTTATTTAAATTATACTAAACACAATTTTTTTGTCAAGTAAAATGGTAATCTCTTTACACAACGATCTCAAACTTCCCAAGTCTTTCAAATATTTTTTTCTTTATATCCAGCTCTTCTGTATCAATCTGTTCCAGTTTCTTCCATCTCAACCTGATATTATTGCCAATGTATAGATTATTTATATCTTCAGAGATATCTACAGCTGTTTCAACAACACAATCGATAATATTACCCTGCTCCCTAACACTTATAATTGTCTCACCAATTTTGCTAAATTGAGCTCTTATAGTTATCCCTTTTGATATATCCTTATGGATAAAGAGTTCAATATCATCTAAATCAGTATCTTCTGATTTAATCGGCACATATATGGAGAAATCTGATAAAAGATTGATGAGCTGTAGCTTATTCAAATTATCCTTTAAATCTACATCGTTATTTTTCAATGCTAAAAACTTCATATCAACATCGATATCTTTTCCATTTGCAAGCTTGTTTTCAAAGAAAATACCACTATTTTTTATCAGTTCCTTTATCTTTTCAGCGGTAATATTTTTAGGATCTATAGTAAAACCATATTTAGCAAATAACTTTGATAAAGTATCTCTGCTAAAACTGAAAACTTCACTTTTAAGCCTAACATTTTCCAAGTCTTCCGAATTACCCTTCAGTAGTTTTAATTCTATATTAGGTTCTGTCCTGACAACTTCAGCATTAAATTTACCAAACTGCGGGATATTTTGAAATAGTGCAGTAAATGTTTGACCCTTTAAATTTATCAGATACATACCATTAGCTAACGCTTTGATAATTGAAAAAGACACCCTATCCCCCTCCTTTAGCTGGAGATTTGAGTTATCTATGCTGAATTTTAGTAATTCTTGTCCTCTAATCTCACCTATCATCTGCCATGTTTGAGTACAAGATTGACTTCAGTAACTGATATACCGAGCTTTTTTGCAACATCGGTAACACTCATTCCATTTCTACTAAGAAAAACAACCTTTTCCCTGAGGCTCATACCATTTAAACTTATATCAGAAATATTCTGCCTGCCTCTTATGTCAACAATATCTTCAATATCTTGCTCACCAATCCCCCTTTGATGAACCAGATCTGCACTCTCGAGTCTCTTTAGCTTACTATCCACAAGAGACACAAGATCTTCCAGAATACCCTCTTTTTCTTTTATGGAACTTTCAAGCTTTTCAGAAACCTTTTCAGATTCTACCACAAGGTCCTTTAGTGTTTCCGTAATAAGCTTAACATCATCATACGATATATCCATCACCTTTCTACTTATATTTTTTATCTTTATAAACAGATACATCAGTATGAACAATACTACAAAATTAAGCAGAAAAAGTATTATTAAAAAAGGGGTGAGATTCATAGATTCTTAGCTTCCTTGAGCATTTCTCTGTCCTTATCAAAAACATATTTTACTATGTTTTCTCTTATATCATTATCTATCTCTTCAAATACAGTACCACATATAATCCCTTTTTTAGTTTCATGTCTACTTACAATTTTTGATATACTCGCAAATTTTATCTTTATTGAACCATCGTCTATGATACCATCCACAAATATAATATCACCAACTTCAAATATCTTCTCATTACTAAAGAAACTAAAACCTCCACCGCTTATATCAACAGACTTAATAACCATAAAATCGGAGTAGATACATTTCTGTTCCTTTAATATCTCAAGAATCTCATCTATCTTATTATCCAGCTCAAAAAGATACCATAACACATACTGCATCTGTGGAATCTCTTTACTAATAACACTTTTTATCCTGTACGATAGGGAATTTTTTATCGATTCATTGATCCTCTTTACATTCTGGTAATACTCAGTTGGATCACCTTCAATCTTCTTGATTTTAAAATATCCCCTGTAGTCTATTCTGTAATGGGAACGATCAGATTTTGCAGGAAGTTCCTTTATAACGACAAACTCCATTGTGTTTCCGCTGTATCTTATCGGCTTAACTTCATAAACCTTATTTTGTCCTGCTTCAAAAAAATTTAACTGGGCTGAGATAGCTTCATTTAAAGGTAAACCTGAAGGAAGTCTGAGATTCACTTTAAAAGGATCCTTTGATACAAGAATACCATATGTTCTTACAACGTTATCATCAAAAATTATTTTAAGCTTAACTGTAGACATAGTCACCCCTTCAAATCTATAATTTTCCCCTCTTCTTCTTCAGGTATCAAAAACTTTTTCCCTTTGTTACCCTTATTGCCACCAGAGTTTTTATTTTCATCTTTTTTTCTCTTGTCAACTATAACCATTTCCGTTTTCTTTAATTCCTCTACATCTTCAAGATTTTTATTCGCTTGATTCTGAAATTCTGAGGAAACTATTACAACCTTGTTGTCTACAGAACGGTCCTGTACATCCTGCACCTTTTCTACATAGCTTATCTTACCTATAACATTTTGAAGATCAACAGGACCTACCCCATATATATCTCCTATTTCACGTAAGCTATACCTGAGCCAAAGTTTACCATTTTAAATCTATCATCTATCTTACTCAACGTTTCCGAATGTCCCAGATAAAGCTGCCCACCTATTTGAAGCGTCTTATAAAACATATCGACCACTTTTTTCTTTGCTTCAACATCAAAATATATAAGAACATTTCTACAAAATATAAAATCTGTCATCCCTATTTTACTTGAAGCCAACGATTCCATCAAATTAGCCTGAAAAAACTTAACCTTACTCTTTATTTCAGGTTTTAACTGAAAATCTAAACCATTCTTTACGAAATATTTTTCAATGATGGATGGCGTTACACCTCTAAAGGAAACCGAACGATAAATTCCCTTCTCAGCTATCGATATTACCTCAGTATTTATATCTGTTGCATATATATCAAAATTATACTTCCCATATAAACCCTCTTCATTTAAAAGTATTGCTATTGAATAGGGTTCCTCACCGGAAGAGCATGCAGCAGACCATATCTTGAAACTTCTCTTCCCCTTTGAAACAAGCTCAGGAATAACTTTTTTTATCATATGATCCATTTGAGCCCTTTCCCTGAGGAAATAGGTTTCATTTATCGTAACGAGATTCATCAAAACCTTCATCTCTTCTCTTCTTTTAACATCATATTTCAGGTAATAGATATAATCTTTGTAAGAGGAGAAGTTAAGTTCAGAAAGCCTTTTAGTAAGCCTATTTTCCAGCAGGTATTTTTTGTTAATAGTAAAAGTTATCCCTGCATTTTTATATATAATATCAGCAAGTTCTGCAAACTCCTCATCCTTCATCTTAATAGTGCTTGAGATAATCATAACTCACCAACTATGGATTGTATTTTTTCTCTAACATATCTGTTTGTTTCTGTTTTTAAGAAATCTTTCAACTTATCTTTATAATCTGCTGGCTTTTTATCCTCAATAATTTCAATAGCTTTAAATCTCACCACCCAGATTTTATCATTTAAAGCATTATAAGCAGCTTCAGCTGCCATATCAGAGTTTATGAGAGCAAGGCTATTTAATGCCTCTTTTCTTATATCTTCATTCTCATCCTCAACCAGTTGAAAGATAAACTCTGAACAATCCAACCCAATATTACCCAAAGCTTCTATTATAGCAATCTTCACCTGAGTATCTACTTTAGGATAATTTTTTACCAAAACATCCACACATTTCTGAGATTTACAAAGTGCACCAACAGCTTTCACAGCAAAATAGGCAACCCATACATCTTTATCTGAAACCAGCTCAAGAATGTCATCTATTTTGTCAGTAGCTTTTATTCTAACTAAAGATGATGCTGCAGCTTCCCTTATCTTTATCGAATTCTCAGATAACATACTGAGCAAAATTCCTGGTACTTCAGGTTTATTATAATATGAAATAGCTTTTGCTAACTGAGTTCTAAGCTGTTCATCTTTCTCTCTACCAAGATGCTCTAAAAGAAATTTATAGGAAAAATCATCGTTTATAAGACTCAAGGCCTGTATCGCTATTCTTCTTAACCTCTCATCAGGACTTTCAAGATATTCCTTTATGGCAATAGAGTCGTTTTCATCCGCCAACAAAGAGATTGTAGCTGCTGCAGCTTCTGCTACATCAATATGCTCACTTTTCAAAAACTGATATATCTCACCTTTGCAATCCTCCTCACCAAACCATCCTAAAACAAGTATTGCCCCCCTTACAACATTTGGGAAAGGACTTGTTAAACATTTTTTAACTTCTTCAACCATATCAAAACTATGTGATTTGCCAATTATCATAACTGCAGCTTCAATAAGAATAGGATCTTCAGATTTTAAGAACTCTGCTATGAGATTTCTAAAGGTATCATCAAAATTGTTAGCAATAAATTCAATAACAGAATCGTTTAGCTCAGGATCCATAAGTAAGTAGATCAACTCATTTGGTTCATAGCTTCTAAAATCTTTGCCAATAGAAAAATGATCTATAAGATTGGATATTTCCAGCATCTGAAATACCCCTTCTTGAACATTTGTCAGAATAAGCTTACTATTTTTTAATGTTGAAAGCTTTTTTATGGCAATAAGCTCGGCAATAAATTTACTCTGGAGAAAAGATACATCTTTTAAATCAAGCCTTATCTCCTTTAATCCTTGAGAATTATTGATAAAATCCCTCGCATCCTTAAAATCATTTATTTCAGGGTTACCTGGTATTTTTATCACCACAACTCCATTTTCAGTGGGATTAATATTTGCCATAGATTACCCCTTTAAAGCTTGAGATTCATCCGGATATATCTTGAATACCTTGTCAAGCCCTGTAAAGGCAAACATCTCCTTTATATCAGCCGACATGTCGCATAATCTGAGATTTTTACTATCCTTTTTACTCCTCTTTAAAAGATCTATAATTTCTCTCAAACCTGAACTGTTCATATACATTACACCCTTAAATGATAAAACTACCGTTCCAGTCTTTTTAAACATTTCGATAACAGAATTCTTTAGTTCAAGACCTGTTTGTGCATTAACCTCACCCTTCAAGTATACAACATTTGTTCCATTGACATCTTTTACTTCGAACATTTAGGCCTCCTTTTTTCTAATTACAAGTATTGTTATATCATCATTAAATTTCCTTCCCCTGCAAAAATTCTTCACATCTTCCATAATATTGTTAATTATTGTATCACAACTGAGCTCACTAAACATAATCAATTTAGATATGAGATTATCGTATCCATAAAGCTCATCCTCTGGATTCATCGCCTCAACAAGTCCATCGGTATACATAAAAGCTATATCTCCGTTCTCCAATTTAAAGCTTCCATTTTCATATTCCACATCATCAAACACACCCAAAAACAGGCCTTGTGCTGTTACCTTTTTTACCATCA
>JAIWOA010000047.1 GCA_020217115.1 Calditerrivibrio sp.
TACTCTTTTTTTCAAATAAAAGCAAAGGATTATGGCCTGCACTGGCAAAATTACATTCTCCAGTACTTGAATTCATAACAATATAAAGCATTGTAACAAAGTCATTTGTATAAATATTGCTACACAAAATCTCATTCACCATTGCTATAGCTTCACTGGCATTGATAACATCATAGGTATAGGATCGCATAATTGCCCTTGTTATTGCCATTATGACAGCTGCAGGGGTTCCATGTCCTGAGACATCTGCAACAGTAAAACCCCAATATCCATTACTCATCTGGATACAATCATAATAGTCACCTCCAGCATGCTCTGCGGGGATATACAATGCCCCAAACTCATAACCAGAGATATCTGGAAGTGAAGATGGCAACAGACTTGCCTGAATCTCACCAACCTGTTTCAATTCATCATCTATAGTCTTTTGAGCCTGCTGCAATCTCTCATTCATCTTGAGAAGATCTGCATTCAAAAGAGACATCTGTCTCTGCCTCTCCTCAAGCTCTCTCTGCTGTTTTTTTATTTCATCTATTAGATATATCTCCTTTGTGACATCCCTTATACTCTCAACCATATAGTTTTCAAATTTATTAAATGAAACGGATAGATTTCTATCATTAGTTTTTCTGGAACTTTTTGTAACTAATTTATTTGTAAAGGGGCAATCGGAACATTTATCGTCAAAACCATACAACTGGTAGCATTTAAAATTTTTAAGGTCCATATCCTTTATATTCAAAAGCTCTTTAACAAGATAGTTTACAAAAACAACATTAAAATCTGTATCAACTACCATGACACCTTCACTTGTACTGTTGAGAACTTTTTCTGTAAAATACTGTTTTTTCTCGATCTCTTTCTTTTGTATATTTAGCATAACATTTTTTGCTTTCAGCTCTTTTGTCTGATGTGTCATCATGTCAACAAGCTTTTTGTTTTCAGTAATATCAGAGATGATCTCAACAAAATTCCCATTCGGCATTTTTTCAAACTTTGCAGAATATATTTTTCTGAACCCTCGATGAGTTATTGCATCATGTATTATGTTTATTGGAAGCTTACCACTTTTAATATTTTCTATCTGGCATGATTGGCAAGGCTCTGTAAGACCAAAAATGGCACTGAAACACTTTTTATCTATAAGTTTGTAAGAGCTTTTTCCTACAAGACTTTTAACAGAATCGTTTATATACTTTATCTTATAATTACCATCTATCTCCATTACAATGCTGTCAATAAAATTCAAAAGTAAAACACAATCCAAAACATATCTCCCTATATGGTCATTAATTGAAATCTTTTAATATTTTAGTAAATCTATTTAAAAATATCAATACTTGTTACAATTGTAAATAGAATTTATTTATAAATCCATAATTTTTTATCATTATTACTATAATAAAATAAAAATTATAAGAAATATTATAGCAGCAACAAGAAGATATATTGAAACCTTTTTTAATTTTTCCAGCGTATCATTTAAGATAGTTACCTGTTTCTCTTTTATTTTTGATAAAATAACTTCATACTCAAAAAGGTTATTTTTCCTCCTGTTAAACTCTTCGAGATATTTATCCATCTCCTCAACAGTTTCAAACTCAGCCAGTGCTCCTAAGTATAAAATATAGTTTTGAACCATATAAAAAAAATCTTCCTTCATCCATTGAAAAGGTTCCTCAAATTCCAGAGACGCTATATTTATAAGATCAGTGAGCATGGCAAACTGAAAAGCCTTTATCTTTTTTCTGACCTCAGCATCTATATTGTCTATATCTTCGATACTTGAAACTAAATCCATTACAGGATTAAATCTATCAATTAGCTTAGCTCTAAATTCCGGAATAAGCTTTATAGGTACAATGGTTTTGACCTCTTTTGGCTTATTTTCCTTTAAAAAATTCCTTATCAAAACAAAGCCAGAAGGTGTTTTTGGCTTTTTCCTCTTCAGCTTTGGCTTAATTACTATGTCATTTCTTTTTTTAATGGCAAGCAACGTCTCTATAATATTGTCAGGGGTAAATATAAAATGACCCTTGTCATCTATAACATCCTTTGTATCATCATCTATACCACCATTTGTAAAAAATGCTAATTTTACCATATTAAGATCGTTTAGCGTCCTTAAAACTTCATAGGATACATCCCTTGTAACATCATCTCCCGCCTTTACTATCTCAACCCAAACAAGGGTAAAATCATCATGATTCTTCACATGTTTCCAGATCTCTATCCTTCTATAATTCTGAACATCTCTAACAGATCTATGAAAGCTATAATTAAGATCCTGCATAATACTTGCTACTGCATTATAAAAAGTAGCGATATCCATCTCAACAAAATCTTTTATTGTCAAATTCTCTATATTTTCTAAAAAATCCTCTTTCACTTAAACCCCACTAATTGGATATTTTTTGACAATTCAAAATATGGTTCATCCCCATCTTTTCTTTGATACTCAAAAACTCCTTATCACTGAAACCAAGCATTTTTGATGAAAAATTGTCTGAACAGATGTACAAGATCTGCTGGTTACATGTTTCAACTCTGGAGGGTTTTACATTTACTTTTTTTCCTACAATTAACTTACTTTTGGACAGAGTGTTAGTACTTTTCTTCTTACTTTGAACAGGAACTTTTTTAACTGAACTTGATGTCTGAGTGTTGTTTTTCAAAACTTTAGCTGAACTGTTATCACTAATTTTATTCAATGAATCTTTGGTATTTAAAACCTTTTCATCCTTTTTTAAAACTGTTTCAGATGAGTCCAATTTTTTAGCACTGATCACTTTCCAGCCATTCAGAGTTACTTCCTCTTTAGCTTCTTCGAGAGATTTACTATAAACGATGAAATTAGTCTTTATGCCACTCCCAACCTTTTCAGCAAAAACATCATACCTATACCTTGTATCTGCATAGGAACTACCTCCACCAAATAAAAGGTGAGCTATCAGGGCGGTTAGGCACACTTTTCGGCAACAACTGATTCTTATTATCTTCTTCAAGTTTAAATTCCTTCAAGGCTTTATTAAACTCCTTATCGGAAAAAACCTTGACAATCTTTAGATCTTTTATAGAGTCTCTACCACCATTAAGTAACCAGAAAGTTGTAGGAGACAGCTTAGATGCTGTCTGAAACCTTGTTTGCTTGGTAGTCACCTCATACACATAAACATACGCATAAACACTGTTAAAAAAAAACAGAATAAACAAAAACTGAAAAAAAATATTAAGCTTTATTACTGACAACAAGCTCATCGATCTTGTTAAGCATCTCCTGAAGGTTAATCGGCTTTGTCATAAAGGCATTTACTCCAGAAATTTTTGCTTTCTGACCAGCTGAAGCCTCTCCCCGAGCAGAAACAGCTATTACAGGCTTATCAAATCCCCTTTCCCTAAGAATTCTCGTCAATTCAAATCCATCCATATCCGGCATCATAACATCTGTAATGATAAGATCAGGATTGAGATCCTGAGATGCAGAAATAGCATCATGTGGATTTGTAACTTCCACACAATTAATCCAACCAGACGAACTTAAAAGCCTTTTCATGATCTTTCTATCGGTGGCAGAATCGTCAACGATCAAAACATTTATAGAATTTCCCCCTGTTGATTGGGGCGAACTTTTAATTACTTTGTTTCTCTTATTTTTCTTAGGCATTTTAGATGCTATTTCCATAACTCCAGAAACATCAAGAATCAATCTAACCTTACCATCCCCCATTATGGTAGCTCCAGCTATACCAACATTACCGCTAAGATACTCTCCAAGAGATTTTATTACTATCTCCTCCTGACCAACAAGTCTATCAACAACAAGTCCAATTCTTTTTTCAGCCAATGCAACAACAACAACATAGATATCCTGAGAGAAAGAGCCCTCAATGCCAAACACATCATCAAGCCTTACAAGGGATAACACAGAATCCCTTAATTTCAAAACCTCTCTACCTTCAAAATTGTGTATCTCTTTTTCATTGATTCTAACAGTCTCTATAACTGAAACAAGTGGTATCGCAAATATTTCACCAGAAACTTCAACAAGAAGAGCCTGGATGATAGCAAGTGTAAGGGGAAGTTTCAATTTGAATACAGAACCCTTGCCATACTCAGAATCTATAGCTATTATACCATTTAGCTTTTCTATATTGGTTTTTACCACATCCATTCCCACTCCCCTTCCTGAAACCCCAGTAACTTTTTCAGCAGTGGAAAAACCTGGTTTAAAAATGAGGCCAAAAGCCTCTTCCTTGCTCATACCTTTAGCTTCTTCAGCAGTAATAACTTTCTTTTCAATAGCTTTTTTCTTTAGCTTTTCAGGATCCATCCCCTGCCCATCATCTGTAATCTCTATGACAATATGATTACCTTCGTGGTAAGCTGCAAGATGCACTTTACCTTTTGGGGGCTTCCCTTTTTTAGCCCTTATATCAGGAGTTTCAATTCCATGATCGACAGCATTTCTTATCATATGAACGAGAGGATCACCTATCTCTTCCACAACAGACTTATCCAATTCTGTATCTTCACCAGTGATAATAAGATCTATATCTTTTTTTAGATCCCTTGCCAGATCCCTTATCATTCTTGGGAATTTGTTAAATACTTTACCTATAGGTACCATCCTTGTCTTCATTACAGCAAGCTGTAGCTCTGTAGTTATAAGACCTATTTGCGAAGTAGTCTCAATGAGCTGTTCAACAAGATAATCACCTTCAAATTTTCTTTCAAATTCAGAAGAGATCTGCGCTATTCTGTTTCTACTTAAAACAAGCTCTCCAACAAGGTTCATTAATGAATCAAGCCTTGACACATCAACCCTTATAGTCTGCTCAATTGCCTTTGTAGCCTTCTTTATGTTAGCACCATCACCTTCATCTTTACCTTCTGACACTTCAGACATCTTTTCAGCAGAAGGCTGGGATGTTTTCGGGGAGGAAGAGGAAACAGAAATTCTCCCCTCATTAGCCAATTTGAGTTTTTTGACTATTTGCTCAATGTTGGATGTATCTTTGCCACTTTTTATATCATCAAGAATCTTTTTTATAACATCTACAAACTCCAGTAAAATATCCATTATCTCAGGCACAACAACCATTTCACCTTTTCTAAGCTTGTTAAGAATCTCCTCTGCATGGTGAGTAACCGTACTTAGCTTATCAAAACCAAGAAAAGAAGATGAACCTTTTATGGTATGGGCAGCTCTAAATATTTTATTTAAAAGTTCAAGATCATTCTTCCTATGTTCAAGCTCCACAAGATCCTGATCTAATTGTTCTATTATTTCTGATGACTCAAGTATAAAGTCCTGGATAAGATCGTCCATTTCACCATTAGACATAGCTTCCTCCTACACTCCAAATTCTTTCAAAAGCTGATTAACCAGATCCTGATTTTCCAGTATGCTATCAGTGTTACCCATCCTATTGAGAGTATCCACATCTATCTTGTTATGTCTCAATCCAAATTTTAAAATCAAATCACTCAATCTCTTTTCAAGATCACGAACTATTTTAATTAGCTTATCTATACGCTGCTTGTTAATATCCTGAAATTCAAGGGTCGCAATCATGTCAAAAGATATATCCTGCCCCTCTATAGCCTTGTCAAGTAACCTATCAATAAACCCCAGAGATTTTTGAAAATTACCATCTAAAATACTCTTCCTTAGACTCTCAATATTCTCCTTTATCTCATTTATATTAAAATTCACGTTATCAGTCAAATTCAAAAGTTTTTCCGAAGCTGATTTAGAATCTTTGACTACATCCCTTAAGACCTTTTCGAAAGATGGTAAATCTTCATAGCTGTCTTCCACAGCATCTTTTACAGTGGAAAGCTTCTTTATTGCATCGTTAAAAAACTGAACTATATCAAAAAGTTCATGTTCAGGAGCAACTGATATAGATGCAACATCATACTCACCACTATTTATTTTCTTAGCTATCTCTATTAACTCAGAAAGATCTTTAACTTCATACATAACTAAAGCCCCAGTAACTTAAAAGCTTTCTCCTGAAGAGTTTCTGGTGTAAAGGGCTTCACGATATAGTTATTTACCCCACTTCTAAGGGCAGTCAAAATATCTTCTTTAGCAGCCTCTGTAGTAACCATCAAAATCGGCAATTCCTTATATTCAGGCTTAGCACGAACGGTCTTTACAAATGTCAAACCATCCATTTCTGGCATATTCCAATCAGTAATAATCAGATCCACCTTATTCTTAGCAAGAACATCTAACCCCTCAATACCATTACCAGCCTCTAAGATATTGTTAAAACCCAATTTTTGTAAAGTATTTTTTATAATTCTTCTCATAGTAGAGGAATCATCAACCGTGATAATAACGTGTTCGTAAGCCATCAAAAGCCTCCTGATATCTTGAATGCTATTATATTATAAATTACATCAATATATAATGTCAATACAAATTAAACTAATCTCTTAATTTTTTTATTCTCTCCTCTTTACTGATTATCTCTTTAATCCTGACACCAAAATACCCATCAACAATTACCACTTCCCCCTTTGCTATCGGTTTGTTGTTAACAAGAACAACTACAGGTTCTTCAGCATATTCATCAAGCTCCACAATATTGCCAGGACTCAGACTTGCAATGTCCTTCAAAAACATCCTTGTGGAACCTATCCTTATGCTCACAGGCACCTCTACATCTAACAAAAGATCTATATTTTTACTCCCACCCTGACTCTTTTGTACCTTTGGCATTTCATTCAAAGCAGTTACTTCAGGGCTAAAATCAAAATCATCATTTTCCTCATCTGCTGAGATAAGAGACTTTAGTTTTTTCCCAAAATACAGTTTTAGAGATTCCCCTGAAGATGATTTAAGGTCAAAGACTATAATTTCTCCAGGATAACTTGAAGTATCCATCAAATGGTCAACAGACATTGCTGCAAAAGATACTTTTTTACCAAACTTTTCATAAAAAGGGGTATTTATAGATGAAATGGTCTGATTTATAAGCTCCTTTATAGCATCCTTTAGATCATCGTTAAGTTCTGCAACACCTTCACCCGACCCCATAAGCATTAGATCAGCAAAGGCTGTTATGGTTTGAGTTTGAGCCAATAACCCCCCAAAAATATCCCCAATGGTCTCTTTTAATACCACCATTGTTTGCCCCATAAATTCAAGGGCTATATCATTTAGTTCACCCTCATTTACATCTGTAATAGTGAACTCATAATTCTTACCAAGAAGAGAACTAAAACTATTACCAAAACTGCCAGCCAGGAGATTGCTAAACTCTTTTAATTCACTGTTCAGATCTAATTTCTTCAACACATTCGCTCTCCTCATAAATCTTCTTTATAATGACACCTTTCTTAACACCAACGATACCCATCTCTGTGGCAAATTTCTTCAAATTGGCAATTTTTAAATCTATATCATGTTCATACTTGTGTTCAAATACTATCGAATCCATCGGAGAAAGATCCAATACATCATTAACTGTCAATCGGGTAGGCCCAATTTCCAGCCTAACAGGTATCTGAACATCCATAAGTATTTCCAGAATTCTATTTACATAATCACTACTTTTAGCTTTTTTAGCCCCAACAAGCCAATCCTGAGAACTTATTTTACCCAATACAGGCTCAAGAACAACTGCAGGCAAACAGAAATTTATCATACCAGAAACATCAGCAAATTTGACTTCAAACACAACAAGCACAACAACCTCATTCTGGGCAACTATCTGAACAACCTGTGGGCTATTTTCTGTTATCTCTTTTTTAAATTTTACGTTGGGTAGAACCTGCTTCCATGTATCCTCAAGCTCCTTGAGAAGAAGATATATTACACTTTCCATAATATGTTGTTCAAGAGCAGTCAATTCCCTAACTTTATACATCGGCAAACCGGGTCCACCAAGTAACTTATCTACGATAGGAAATACCAGCGAAGGGTTTATCTCCAGAACAGAACTACCATCAAGGGGGATCATACTTATTATATTAAAATTTGTGGGATCAGGCAGAGACATTAAAAATTCTCCATATGTCATCTGATCAACACTTACAAGGTTTATATCTGTAATTGTCCTTAAGAAATTGGAGAGGGAAGAGCTAAAATTCCTCGCAAACTTGTCGTGAAGATTCCTGATTGATCTGATCTGCTCTTTAGAAACTCTATCAGGTCTTCTAAAATCGTATACACTAATCTTCTTAGGAACAAAATCAACTTCAGGAGAAAAAGCCTCATCCTTTATACCAGTATCAGCTACCGTTGACAAAAGGGCATCAATTTCCTCCTGACTAAGAATATCTGCCATATCTACCTCTTAGGTAAAAACTATTTACAATACTTCATTATACTGCTTGCTATACTATCCAGATCCACAATTTCATCTGCAATACCGGCATCTACAACAGCTCTGGGCATTCCGTAAACAACACAAGAATCTTTTTCCTGAGCTATTATAGCGCCACCCTTTTCCTTAACCTTCTTAAGTCCTATTAATCCATCACTTCCCATACCTGTCATTATAACACCCAGAGTATCCCTTCCATAGCTCTCTGCAACCGAAGAAGTCATTACATCCACACTTGGGATGTGCAAAACATTGGATGGTTCCGTTGATGTCTCTATGTAATAATTCGACGCTACTTTCTTAATCTTTAGATGAAATCCACCCTTTGCAATATAAACGATGTTAGGCTCTACCTTTTCCTTACCTTCCACCTCTATTACTTCAAGCTGACTCATTGAATTTAACCTTGTTGCCAGAGACTTTGTAAAATTTGGAGGCATATGTTGTACAACCAGTACAGGTCTGTTCAGATCCTTTGTTAACTTTGGAATAACCCTTTGCAAAGACTGAGGTCCACCTGTGGATGTTCCAATGGCAACGATCTTTTTATTACCATTAAAGGCACCAGACTTTACAATTGGCACTGTTGGAGATGATGGTTGTGCAGTGGTGAGAGGTCTTGAAACTTGTGGTCTACTAAAGATAGCCTTTCTACCAGCAAATGCCTTCACCTTTTCTATAAGCTGATCCTCTATCTTCATTATTCCAAGGCTTGCGAAGGATTTGTCCTTAGATATAAAGTCAACAGCTCCTATCTCCAGAGCTTTAAGGGTAGCTTCAGCCCCCTCCGTAGTAAGTGAACTTATCATTATTACTGGAAGATTGGAGATCTCGAGAATTTTTTTCAATGCTGTAAGCCCATCCATCTGCGGCATCTCTATATCAAGGGTAACTATATCTGGTTTTAACTTCTGAACCATATCTATAGCTTCAATTCCATTCCTGGCAAAGCCAACCACCTCTATATCCCTCTCCTTCTTCAGCATATTTTCAATTGCCTTCCTCATAAATGCCGAGTCATCTACCACCAATACCTTTATCATGAAACCCCCTTCAATTTTTTTCTCAATTTCTTTACAGTTTCAGAATGTATCTGGGATACCCTCGATTCAGATATACCCAAAACTTCACCTATCTCCTTCATTGTGAGTTCTTCAAAATAATAGAGAGTTATAACCAACCTCTCCTTTTCACCAAGCTCATCTATCATTGAACCCAATTTATTTATTAGCTGCTCATTGGTCACAGTCTCTTCTGGACCATCAATATAGGACTTTATTGTGTCTATAAGAGTCAAATCACCACCTTCATCAAGTGAAGAATCAAGGCTTGCTAACTGCCCGGTTTCTATCAAAGAAAAAAAGTTAAACACTTCATCCAGCGTAAGGTTGGAATACTCAGACACCTCTTCTAGAGATGGTTTCCTTCCCAATTTTCCCGTCAACTCATTGTATTTTGACTCAAAATTCTTTAACTTAGTGCGGACATTTCTTGGCAAAAAATCCATCTGCCTTAAAGCATCCAGAATAGAGCCTTTTATTCTTCTCTCAGCATACGTATGAAAATCAACATTTCTTCCTTTATCAAACTTTTGCAAAGACTCTACAAGCCCCATACAAGCAGCTGAATAAAGATCATCAATATCTACATTGGCAGGAAGTCTCCCACTAAACCTTATAACCCATGCTTTTATTTTGGGCAAAAAACTTTTTACAATCTCGTCCTGCTCAATCCTGTCAAGATTTCCTTGATAGACAGATATACTCATTCATTCATAACCTTTTTACTTATTACAAATATTAACTCAACCTTCTCTAATATTATATTACAAACCCAATAGATACCTAAAAACATTACAAAATCCCTCAGGATATATTCTACACTAATGATATCTAAAATAAATTTAAATGTAAAGGATATTATAAATATTATAGAAGCTATCAACAAAGCAATATATCTGTGTATACCTTTCATAAATTCCCCCTGAATATATTCATCATATCCAAACTTTTATCCCTATCTATTTGTAAATTAAGAATCTTTTTAGCAACCAGCACAATATCCTTCGAATAAACAGAATCAGGATTAATATCAACTATAGGTTTCTGGCTACGAACAGAATTTCCAACCTCAGAGCATTCTCTGATAATACCCAGAAATCCAAGATCTACACCGATAAACTTCTTTAAGACTGACGAAAGATTTTCATAAATCTGCTCTCCAGAGCTTTTCGTCTTTGCCCTATTGACAACAAGATAGATATTCTTTAGCCTGAATTCATTATGAACTACTTTTATAAAAGCGTATGCATCTGTCACAGCAGTTGGTTCTGGTTGGGTTATAACTATTTGCAAGTCTGAAATAGATGAAAACTTGATAACATTCTCACCTATACCCGCACCTGTATCGAAAATTACATAGTCATAGGAACTGTCTATTTTTACAAAAAGATCAAGTAACCTATCGTAATCAGACTCCTTTAGTTTAGTCAAACTCACAAAACCACTTGAAGCAGGAACCACATCAAAACCAAAGTCTGTCTTTACCAGAACAGAATCTGCACCAACCTTACCTTCAAGAAAATCTTTTATATTTACTTTAGAAGTAAGGTTTATAATTATATCAACATTTGCAAGTCCAAGATCTGCATCAAATAAAAGAACTTTTTTACCCATTTTACACATCAGATATGCAAGATTTACAGAGAAATTTGTTTTACCAACGCCACCCTTACCACTTGAAACCGATATGTAAAATGACTTTCTCCTTGCACTCCAAGCCATTTTCCTTAAATTATCTGCCTGATTCATCTCTTATTCTCTCCACCTTGAAGGAATTTCATTTAAAACCATTTTAGCAATCTTCTTGCCATCCGGGATCTCCATATCATCAGGAACATTTTGCCCGGTGGAGATGAGCATTATTGGAACCTTTTTAAGTAAAGGGATATTAATCAAAGGCCCAAAATATCTTGTTTCATCAAGTTTTGTAAATATTATATAATTAGGGAGTAATTTTGAATATCTGTCGTACACATCGTTTAGCTCAATATGATTGCTACTCATCGAAAGAACCAGAGCAACGGAAATTGAAGGACTTATTTCAATAAACTTTTTCAACTCAACAATCTGCTCACTATCAAACTGACTTCTGCCCATAGAATCCAGCAATACATAGTCGTAATGCCTGACATCATCAATTATCTCTTGTAGCTCTTGGGGGTTAGAGGCTACATAAAGTGGTACATCTATTATCTCTGCGTATGTTTTTAATTGTTCAACGGCACCTATCCTGAAAGTGTCAATGGAGATGAGACAAACTTTCTTATTAAGCTTTAGGGAAAGGTTTGCTGCTATTTTTGCTATTGTTGTGGTCTTCCCAACCCCTGTAGGGCCAACAAGGGCAAGCACCTTCTGCCTGATACTTGAAAAGTAATCCTTTTCAACAGGTACAAGCTCAGAAAGGAGTTGAATTATTATATTTTTTATCTGAATTTTCCCTGCAGTGGAAGGTACTCGACTATCAACTCTTTTAAGAAATTTGTAGGCAATCATCTCATCAACACCATTTTTTATGAGTATCTGATAGATCTCCTTAAGGTGAGGCTCAATATCGTTTACAACATTGTCAGATATGGCAGACTTCATCTCCATAATCTGTCTTTTTATATCTAAAACGTCATTCACAAGAGACTCAAACTTATGAAGTCCAAGACTATTTATTGTCTCAACAATCTTCTCACTATCAAAACTATTTCTGGGTTCCTTTTCAATATCAACAAGCTTCTGAGGAATCTTGTATTCCTTTTTTGCATCGTGGTCAACGGCTGCAGTAACCTCTATCATCGGCTTTGAAAATATACCATAGTTACTATTTTTGTTTACCTTTCTTGTGGAAAGTATAATTGCATCTGGTCCAAGCTCTTTTTTAATAAGAGTCAATGCCTCTTTCATGTCATAAACTTCATATTTTTTTATTTTCATAGATCAATCTCCAAAGTCCCCAAAGATTCAAGTCTCACATTGTCTGTTATTTCGTTATGTGAAATAACATTTATATTTTTTACAAATTTTTCCACAAATCTTCTAAAAGCAATCCTTATAGGTGGAGATATGACAATTATAGGTGGTATACCCTTAGCAGTTGTTTCATCAACTTTTGAAATTATGGCAGCAAGAATCTTTTGGGCAATAGCCGGATCCATAACAACTTCCCTGCCATCCTCTGTCATCTGTATATTTTTGGCAATCATCTGCTCAATAGAAGAGTTTAGTGTAAATAGATACAATGTCCCATCTGCAGAAAGAAGGCTATCTATTATCTGTCGCCTTAAAACATATCGCACCCTTTCGGTAAGTAGATCAACATCCTTGTTTTGAACACCATAGGTAGCAAGAGTCTCAAGTATAGATGGAAGATTCCTTATGGAGATTCTTTCCCTTAAAAGGTTTAAAACTACTCTATGGACTATGCCAAGATCAAGAATACCAGGTACAAGGTCATCGACAAGTTTGGGAGATTTTTCCTTAATTTTATTAAGCAGATCCTGAAGCTCTTGCCTTCCCAATATTTCATGGGCATTGGATTTTATAATCTCTGTAAGATGTGTAACTATAACAGTGGTGGGATCAACTACAGTAAACCCTTCAACGATAGCCCTGTCCCTCTCATCCTCATCCACCCACTTGGCATCTATCCCAAAAGCAGGCTCTTTGGTATTTATACCTGTAAGCAGATCAAGATTACCGGAACTTCCCATGGCCAGATACTTACCTATCATTACAGAACCAGAGGCTACCTTCACACCTTTTATTAAAATAATATATCCATTAGAATCTATTTGTAAATTATCCCTTATACGTATCGGAGGAACAATTATCCCCATCTCAAGGGCTATCTGTCTTCTTACAGACTTAATTCTTCCAAGAAGTGTCCCACCCTGGTTTGGATCCACAAGGGCTATAAGATTAAATCCTATTTCAAGCTCCATAACATCCATTTCGAGTAAGGACTTGACATCTTCATCTTCAGTAGAAGGTGCTTCAGCACCAGTGTCTTCCTTATCAGAAGCAGGTGATTTTACAGCAGAATCTTTGCCCCTCTTAATAGAATAGCTAATCCCAAGAAGAATAGCACTTATTATAAAGAAAGGTAGTTTGGGTAAACCTGGTATAATCCCCAATACAAGCATAACCCAACCTGTAAGATTCAACACTTTGTAACTTTTAAAGAGCTGCTCTACCAGATTCATATTGAGCTCTTTTTCTTCTCCAGATCTTGTTACCACAATACCGGCAGCAGTAGATATAATTAGAGCAGGTATCTGACTAACCAAACCATCTCCAACAGTCAAAATGGTAAACCTCTTTGCAGCCTCAACTACTGTCATATCATAACTGACAACACCTATGATCAACCCAGCTACAATATTGATAAAAGTTATAATAAGACCAGCTACAGCATCCCCTCTAACAAATTTACTGGCACCATCCATAGAACCATAAAAATCAGCTTTTTTCTGGAGATCTGCCCTCATCTTCCTTGCAGTTTTATCATCTATAATTCCAGCATTAAGATCTGCATCAATACTCATCTGCTTACCGGGCATCGCATCAAGTGTGAATCTTGCAGCAACTTCTGCAACTCTTCCTGAACCTTTTGTTATTACCATGAAGTTTATTATAACAAGAATAATAAATATAATCATTCCAACAACATAATCTCCACCAACAACAAACTGTCCAAAGGACATAATAACGCTTCCTGCAGCATCCTCACCCTCAACTCCATACAACAAAATACGCCTTGTTGTAGCAATATTTAAAGCAAGCCTGAAAAGTGTAACTATCAGAAGCACAGAGGGGAAAGTGGAAAAATCAAGAGTATCTTCAACAAAGATAGATATAAAAAGGACCACAACTGATACAGTTACACTCAAGGTAAGAAAAATATCAAGCAAAAAGGGATGAACAGGCAGTATCATAATCATGATAATACCCATAACAGCGATTGGAACAAACAGATCCATTCTCTTAGATAGTCTCGTTAATACACTTTCGTTTGCCATCTCACCTATTCCCTAAAATTGAATTTATATAATATTAATAAGTTATAATACATTTTATTGTTTTTATCCATAAAAAAATTTTTCAAACAGGATTTATTTGACATATATCCGAAAAATATTTATTATAAAGAATAAGGGGGCAAACTATGTTCACAATAAGCACCGATAATACTTCAATTCTGGTAATAGATGTTCAGAAAAATCTCATAAAGGCTATGGATCAGGAGGTTTATAACTTTAAATTACAAAATATGATACGAATTGCAAAGGCAGCAAAAATACTTAGAATTCCATACTACATTACTCAACAATACACAAAAGGTCTTGGGGGGACAGTAGATGAGCTTACTGCAATTTTAGGGGATAGTTTTTATGAAAAGATAAGCTTCTCCTGCTGTAGGGATTCTGAATTTACAGAATGCCTCGACCTTAACACTCCAAATATACTGGTTATGGGGATGGAAACCCATGTCTGCGTTTTGCAAACGGTATTAGATCTCCTCGATTCAAATTACAGAGTCTTTGTAGTAGCAGATGCTGTCATGTCAAGAACAAAAGAGAATTGGAAAATTGGACTAAAATATATGAATGACGCAGGGGCAATGATCACATCCACTGAGATAGCAATATTTCAGCTTTTAAAAAAAGCTGGAACAGATGAGTTTAGAGATATTGTAAAAATATTAAAATAAAGGTTTTGCTATGTATCGATTTATTTTATTATGTGTTATCTTTTTACTATATTCTATATCTATAAGCGCTCAAGAGTTTATAAAAATCGAGGACTATATTAAAACCCACATTCGTCAGAAAGATTTGATGAAAAAATTCTATGACATTGTTCAAG
>JAIWOA010000048.1 GCA_020217115.1 Calditerrivibrio sp.
TAATAGTGCCGGAGGGGGGACTCGAACCCCCACGGGTGATTAGCCCACCGGATTTTGAGTCCGGCGCGTCTACCAATTCCACCACTCCGGCTTTGCGAAGGACGAATTTATAATATTATTGACTTTTTGTCAACAGAATTATATCACACATCAATTTTCTCTATCTTTATATTACTATCAGATCTTCTCAGATAAAGTTTCAAAACCACAAAGTAAATTAACAAAGTAGCTAATGAGGAGAATGCTATAGATATATCACTCAAATTTAAACTCTGAAGTATAAGAGCAATAACAACTACCAGCAAAACAGGTAACATGTAAGCCAAAAAAGCAGATCTTTTCACAGTAGTGTTATCTATGATAACTCTAACCTTCTCTCCAACATTAAGAGTCAAATCTGTTTTAAGGTGAAATATCTTTTCACTGTTATCACCAGCCATACTACAGGATGCATGGCATGAACTACATGCAGAAAGTTGATGAACAAGCAGATCCACATATCCATTGCTATACAATTTAACTACTTCTCCAACATTTTCAAAGCGGTCTGACATTTATCTTCTCTCCTAAATAATTATCTATTGCAAATCTACTATTGTATACCTGAAAAAGTAACGTTGGCTTTTTCTGTAAAAATATTATTTCTGTACCAGGTAATATACCCATTGCACTTATCTTGCTAAGGGAATCTTTATCTGACAAATCTATTGATTCAACAACATAAATACCATTCAAATTACACTCTGTAAGTTTCATAAAATACCACCAAGAGATAATATAAGATTTAACAGAATACCAAACAAAAATGCGAATGGTATTACAAACATAAATATCAATACAGCGTCCTTAACACCACGTTCTTTAATCATAACAGAAAACTGTGCAACACATGGTACAAAAAGGGTAAGAATAACCACAGAAACAACTTTTTGTATCGGTGTCAAACTATCCTGCAGATCGAATAACCCAGCTGCTCCAAAATCTCTTCTGAAAAAGCCGTACAAAAATATCTCCCCCATTTTATCGGGCAGACCAGCCCATCGAGCTGGATAAGCCAAAAGTTGAACCAATAGATCAAATATTTTTGTAATCTTACCTACCCATATAAAAACACTTATATATATAAATATAGGAATAACTTCCAATGCATACCATTTAAGTCTTGAAAATGTTTTCATAAGAACATTCCCCATAATAGGGATCCTTAAAGGTGGAATCTCCATAAAAAATGTAGCAGGCCTCCCCTTCAAATATCTATTTAAAATAAGACCTGAAAAGATGAAAACAGACAATATTGAAAAAAACCATATTATCATATAAAGAAAATTCTCACCAAGCAAACCGAGAATTACACCCAGCTGAGCAGCACATGGTATCGTAAGTGCCAGCAAAAATGTTACAAGGTACCTTTCTCTGACTGTTTCAAGGGTTCTTGTAACAACAGTAGCCATAGTTCCACACCCAAGACCCAAAATAAGTGGAATAACAGATCTTCCCGACAACCCTATTTTTTTTAACATATTATCAAGTACCATAGATAATCTCACAAGATATCCAGAGTCCTCAAGTATAGAAAACATTAAAAAAAAGGAGAAGACAACAGGTAATACTATTGCTAAAGCATATCTTATTCCAAGGGTTATAACACCATAATCCCCTGCAAAAAGATCAAAAAATATAGTCCCACCCATGATAGAATTAAAAAATTGGTTAATATGGGGGTTTATTATATCTTCAAAGAGATTACCTTCTATTAAATCAACAAGCACACCCGCTCCAAAACCTCCAACAAACTTATAAAAACCAAAATACAATATAAGAATCACACCAAATAAACCACCCAACGGATGAATAGTGATTTTGTCCAAAAAACCCTTAATAGCACTACTTTCAGAGATATCTTTTCTGATAATATTTTCAGAGATAAAATTGATACCATTTTGATGATATGACTTTGCTATTTCAAGCTTTAAGCTGCCAGAGTCTAAATTTTCTAAAATTTTTTTTATCAAATCGTAGTTTCTTTCCCCCCTAATCAATTCATAAATATCCCTATCTCCTTGAATCAAAAGTATTGCAAGACTCCTTTTGCTTATGGGATAATCCAGGGTTATCAGTTCACCAATATTCTCTATGAGATTCTCCAATTGAGGCGGATGCTTAACTTCAATTCTCTGGTAATTATATCTTTTTTCACATACGCTAATAATTCTTGAAATCAAATTTTCTATCCCAATTCCCTTCGTAGCAACAGTTGCCACTATAGGAATGCCAAGATCATGTTCAAGATGAGCAGTTTGTATATCAAGTCCTCTATGCTTTAGTTCGTCAAACATATTTAAAACCAAAATAACAGGAAACCCAGCTTCTATAAGTTGCAAAGTTAAAGGCAGCATCCTTTCAATATTTTTTGCATCTATAACATGGAGTACAACATCTGGTAGTTCTGTCAAAAGTATCTTCTTAGTAACCGCCTCTTCCTCTGTTATAGTTATTAAATTGTAAAAACCGGGAGTATCGATGAATTCCACTTCATGATGCCCCCCTATTTTACATTTCCCCCTCGTAATGTCAACGGTAGTCCCAGGGTAATTTGAGACAGAAACATATTTCCCAGAGAGTCTGTAAAATAATGCACTTTTGCCAACATTGGGATTACCTATCAATAAAACCTTATACTGCTTAAAACCAGTCATAATTCAGCATATACCCCCAAAATCTATTTTTATAAAAAAAATTATTAATCTAACTTAACTCATTTGTCAAGAAAAAATGTTAAATGAGAATAACAATATTTATAAAAAAAGGGGGGAGATAACCCCCCCGCAATAATTTTTAAAGTTTTATCTGGACTGTTTTATTGATGCATCCACAACAGAATAGGCAGCAAGATAAACTATTTCATGGACATCACTTCCCCTCTGCAGGACATGAACAGAATGTTTAAAACCTTGAAGAATTGGTCCAACAGCCGTACCACCACCAACTCTATAAAGTAATTTATAAGCAATATTACCAGATTCGAGATTTGGAAAGATCAAGACATTAGCATCACCCTTTATTGCAGAAAATGGAAAAGCTTCCTCAGCTATAGGAGCATATGTAGCAGTGTCAGCCTGCATATCACCATCAATGATAATATCAGGTCTCACGGATTTAACAATTTTTATTGCATCAACAATTTTCTTAACCCTATCAGACTTTACACTACCAAAGTTTGTAAAACTGAGCATAGCTATCTTAGGTTTTATATCAAACTTTTCAACCGTATCTGCAGATTCCAAAGCTATCTGTGCAAGCTGTTCAGCAGTTGGGTCGAGGGTAACTGTAGTATCAGCACAGAGTATTACTTTATCTTTAAATACCATAAAATAAGAACCAGACGCTACCCTATAATCCTTTTCAAAGGGAACAATCTCAAGGAAAGGCCTTACTGAGTTACCATAATCCCTTGAATAACCTGTAACAACACAGTCTGCATCACCGTTTAAAACCATCATGGTGGCATAATAATTTGTTATTTTAGTAAGCAGCCTGTACGCTTCAACCTCTGTAACACCTTTTCTTTGCCTCATACTAAAAAGTTGTGATGCATATCTATCAAGATTTTCTGAGTGTTCTGGATCAACTATAACTATGCCATCGAGACTTACATTAAACTTTTCTGCTTTCCCTTTAATAACTTCTTCATTCCCCAAAAGTATTGGTTTACCAAAACCCTCTTCTACAACCTTTGCTGCAGCCTTGATGATCTTTTCATACTCACCTTCTGGAAATACAATTCTTTTAGGTGTAAATCTAGCTCTTTGAATAATATGCCTTGTAAATTCCCTTGCAACTGAAAGTCTTGCTTCTAACTGATCTTTATATTTTTCCCAGTCTTCAATTATTACCCTCGCCTGCCCCCCTTCAACAGCAGCCTTTGCAACTGCAGGAGCTACAGTGGTCAGGGCTCTTGGATCAAAGGGTTTTGGGATTAGATATTCTCTGCCAAATTCTAATTTTTTTACCCCATACGCTCTACAAACAGATTCGGGGACTTCCTGCTTAGCAAGATTAGCAAGGGCATAAACAGCTGCAAGCTTCATCTCTTCGGTTATCTGTTTTGCTCTAACATCCAGGGCACCTCTAAATATAAATGGAAAGCCCAAAACATTGTTTACCTGGTTAGGATAGTCTGAACGACCTGTAGCAACAATAGCATCCCCCCTAACCTCATAAACCTCTTCAGGAGTAATCTCAGGGTCAGGGTTTGCCATAGCCATTATTATTGGATCACGGGACATAAGTTTTACCATACTCTTAGTAACAGCACCTTTTACAGATAGTCCTAAGAATACATCAGCTCCATCCATAGCCTCTTCAAGAGTTCTTTTATCAGTTTCCACGGCAAACATCTCTTTGTATTTGTTCATCCCCTCAACTCTTCCTTTATAAATAACACCCTTTGTATCACAAAGCATGATATTTTCCCTTTTAACGCCAGCCTTTATAATTAAATTTCCAGTAGCTATAGCAGCAGCACCTGCACCATTTATAACTACCTTTATATTTTCAATTTTTTTATTAATTATCTCAAGGGCATTTACCAGAGCTGCAGTAGCTATAATTGCAGTCCCATGCTGGTCATCATGAAATACAGGTATAGAAAGCCTCTTTTTCAACTCTTCTTCTATATAAAAGCAATCTGGAGCTTTTATATCCTCAAGATTAATACCCCCGAAAGTGGGCTCCAGAAGCTCACATGCCTTTATTATATCATCTGGATTTTTAGAATTTAACTCTATATCAAACACATCAACATCTCCAAATCTTTTGAAAAGAACCCCTTTACCCTCCATAACAGGCTTTCCGGCAAGGGCACCTATATCACCAAGCCCAAGCACCGCAGTGCCATTAGATACAACGGCCACAAGATTACCTTTTGCTGTATATTCATAGGCAAGATCAGGATTCTGTTCAATATCGAGACATGGATGCGCTACACCCGGCGAATATGCAAGGGAAAGATCCCTCTGTGTTAAAGTTGGTTTAGTTGGGACAACTTCTATTTTCCCCTTTCTGCCACTTGAATGATATAATAAAGCTTCCTCTTTTGTAACTTTTTGTTTCGTTCCCATAGGCAACCTCCAGTTTTTATGTTATAATATAAAAAGTAGTAATATGTTTTTACTACAAAGTTAACAAAATGTAAATAGAAAAAATCATATAAATTAAATTTTAAAAAAAGGAGAAACAGTTGTGTTTGATAAAATTTCTATTATAGAAAAAACCGATATCACATATCTAAAAGGAGATTTAAACAAAGAAAAACTTGCAAATATTTTTAACATATTTTCAAAAAATAACTTTGCATCATTATGTATTCCTATAGAATATCTAATTTATAAAAATGAATATTTGAATAAAAATAACAAAAAAATTACAACAGTTATTGGTTTTCCATTTGGATATGATAGTATTGATTTTAAGAAATATCAATTAGAAAAATCAATTTTTTACGGATGCGATGAGTTTGACATAGTATTCAACATAGGAAAATTCATAGATAAGGATTATAATTACATATATAATGAACTAAAAAGTCTAATTAATTTAACTTATAATAAAATAACAAAGATAATAATAGAAACATGTTACCTAACCAAACAGCAGATTTTAGATGCTACTCAGCTTGTTATAGATTCTGGAGCAAATTTTGTGAAAACCTCCACAGGTTTTGGCCATAGCGGAGCAAAAGAGGAAGATATTCTGTTGATAAAAAATAAATTTCATGATAGAATCATGATCAAAGCTTCAGGAGGTATAAAAGACTTGAATATTGCAGTAAAAATGCTGGAAGCTGGAGCTGACAGACTTGGAATAAGTGACGTCAGTTTCCTTATAAATTAAATATTATGGATTTTTATAATATAAAAAAACAGTTCATAGGTTATTTAAAATATGATCTTTCTCTATCTAAAAATTCTATAGAAGCATATGAAAGAGATATTGAAAAATTCATTGAATTTAATGGTTCCATATCTGCAGAAGCAGAAGATATAATATCTTTTATGACACATTTGAGAAAAAATAATCTTTCCATCGAATCTATTTTGAGAACATTGTCAGGCATATCCTGCTTTTATGATTTTTTAATACAGGAAAAGATAACCAATAAGAATCCTGTTGAAAATATAAGCAAACCTAAAAAATGGGAAAAACTACCAAAATTTCTCAATTTTAATGAAGTTGAGGATCTTATTAATGCTCCTGATAAATCAACACACACAGGTTATAGAGACAGTATAATATTAAAACTTTTTTACTCCTCAGGTATGAGAGTCAGTGAACTTGTCAATTTAAAGGTATCTGATCTGGACCTAAGGAGAGGCATTTTATCTGTAGTCGGCAAAGGATCAAAGCAGAGATTTTTGCCAATTTACAGTAATCTCATCGATGATATAAAATCCTACATCGAAATAAGGCAAAACTATTTTATAAAAGAAAGTGACAACGGATATCTTTTTCTTAACAGGAATTCAGGAAAATTGACAAGGGTATACTGCTGGATGTTAATAAAAAAATACTGTAAAATTGCAAAAATAGACAAGGAGATATCTCCCCACACCTTAAGGCACTCTTTCGCAACACATCTTCTTACAAGTGGAGCAGATTTGAGAACAATACAGCTACTTTTAGGACATTCAGACATATCCACTACAGAGATATATACCCATATAACTGATAACAAAGCAAGAAATGCACTGGAACAATTCCATCCAAGGTTTAGAAGAAAAGGTATATGAAAATTGTTATAACCCACCACAATCCAGATTTTGATGCTTTTTCAAGTGCCTATGCAGCATTTAAGCTTCATAACTGTGATAAAATATTTATAAGCCATACAGTGGAAGCTAATGTTGGAAAATACATTGAGGATATGGACTTTGGCATTCCATATGCAAAGGTAAATGAAAGATTCATAGAGCAATTTGACTCAGAGATAGAGCTTTTGGTTATCACTGATTGTAAACTTACAACAAGATTAAAATATCTCAACAAACTTACAACTCTTGCAAAAAAAATAATAATCTATGATCACCATCATACAGACAACATAGATATAATGGCAGAAGAGATATATCTGGAAAAAATTGGTGCCACAGTATCTATTATAACAAAAAAATTAAAAGAGAATAATATAACCCTTACAAAGGATGAAGCTACCCTTCTGATGATGGGAATCTATGAAGATACAGGTTTTTTAACATTCAATACCACTACAGTTGAAGATATGGAAGCAGCAGCTTTCCTATTGAAAAACAGAGCAGATCTACCAATAGTATCAGAATATATAAAAAGAGAACTTAGTAAGGAGCAGATATTATTATTAAATGAGCTTATTGTAAATACCACTATTTTCATGATAGACAAGGTATTTATAGGTGTAACACACGCCAATACAGATGAATATATCGGAGATATAGCATTCTTGGCCCACAAACTTATAGAAATGGAGAACTTTGATGCATTATTTTTAAGTGTGAGGGTATCAGACAGAGTTGTAGTTGTTGGTAGAAGCCGTACAGATAAAGTGGATGTGTCAAAAATATTATATTTTTTTGGTGGTGGAGGACACCCATCTGCTGGAAGTGCCATTGTAAAAGATTTGACACTAAATGAAACTTTGCAAAAGCTAAAGAATCTTATAAACGAACATATATCTCCGATCAAATTTGCCAAAGATCTTATGACAACCCCTGTAAAATTTGTACACACCGGACAAACAATAAAAGATGCAATAGAACTATTTATGAAATATAACTTAAATGTAATGCCTGTTGTGAAAAATGATAAAACGTTGGGATTAATATTTCGCAGAGATATTTTGCATGGGGTAAAACATCGACTTGAAAATGAACCTGTAGACTCTATAATGCAGACAGAATTTGAGACTATAACTCCATCAACCCCCATCGATGAGGTAAAAGATATAATGCTTTTAAAAAATCAGAAGATGGTTCCTGTAGAATTAGACAATAAATTACTGGGTGTTATCACAAGAACAGATCTCCTCAGGTTAATGAAGGAGGAGATGATAAAAATGCCACGATTTGCCAATGAAAAGGCAGAGATAGCTGTTTTTTTCAAGTCAAGGAATGTGACTGAACTCCTTAAAGATAAACTGCCAGAAGACTACTTTGATCTGCTAAACCTTATAGGGATAACTGCAGATGAGCTTGATTTAAATGCATATGTTGTGGGTGGCTTTGTAAGGGATCTTCTTATGGGTAATGAGAATTTTGACGTTGACATAGTTGTTGAACTTGATGCAACAAAATTAGCAAAGGAAGTGGCAAAAAAGTTTAAAGCAAAGGTTGCTGTTCATGAAAAATTTAAAACGGCAGTTGTAATTCTAAATGATGGAAAAAGGATAGATTTTGCTACAGCCAGAACAGAATATTATAATATGCCAGCATCAGCACCAGAAGTAGAAATATCATCAATAAAAAACGACCTTTTTAGAAGGGATTTTACAATAAATGCCATGGCAATAAGGATAAATAAAAAGAGTTTTGGCACACTCCTTGACTTTTATGGTGGACAAAGGGATATTATAGATAAAAAGATAAGAGTGTTACACAACTTAAGCTTTATAGATGATCCATCAAGAGGTCTTCGTGCAATAAGATTCCTCGTTAGGTTTGGATTTGAAATCGGACCTCATACCCACAAATTGTTAAAACATGCTATCCAGCTTAAACTTTTTGACAGAATATTGGGTAATAGGCTATTTTTAGAACTAAAATATATACTCTCCGAAAAAAACTACTATATTGCCATACAAAAATTAACAGAATATGGTATAATGAAATTTTTCTCTCAAAAGTTTAAACTGGATGAACATAAAAAGGAGATTTTTGAAAATTTTGAAAGATATTCAATCTGGTATGAGGTTCAGTGTGGTAAAGATGTAAAAAGTTACATGGTGAGATTCCTTATTCTATTTCAAGACCATAAAAAATCGGAATTTGAGTCTATATGTGATAGACTTGAATTTGCAAATGATGAAAAAAATATATTTGTGGAAAGTTTTGCAAGAAGTAAATATGCCACAACTAAAATAAGGAAGAATCCTAATATGAAAAATTCAGAATTATATCTATTACTGAAAAATTTAGCTGATGAATTTATACTTTTTATATTATCAATGCTTGGAGATGATTACGAATATATAATCAAAAAGTATGTAACAGAGCTCAGAAATATAAAATTACATATAAATGGTAACGATCTTATAGCAATAGGTTTTAAACCTTCTATAGCATTTAATATGATATTTAACCAATTGATAATGCTCAAGCTTGACAATATGATAAAAACTAAAGAAGATGAGATCGATATGGCCAAAAAACTATATGAGGAATTTTTAAATGGAAAATAAAGTGATAAATATTGAGGAAAATCTTATTCAAGAGATTATTGGTCCAAACGATTCCTTTATAAGAAGGATAATGGAAAAGATGAATGTGGAGATAGTTATTAGGGGGGAGATGCTAAAGATCTCAGGCAACGAAGATGATTTGAGAAAAACTATAGAATTAATACTAAAACTCAAAGAGATAGCAACGAAAAAACATATAAGTAGCTCAGATATTGATTATGCTATAAATATGGCAAAATCAAACGATACCAGTGTGATAGCAGATGTTTTGACAGAAAAAATAAAGGTGGCAGGAAGAATAAAAGAGGTAACTGCAAAAACAAAGAATCAAAAAAGATATGTTGAGTCAATAAACAAAAATGATATAGTTTTTGGGATAGGACCAGCAGGTACTGGTAAAACATACCTTGCTGTGGCTATGGCTGTAAACTATTATATTACAAAAAAAGTCAATCGGATAATTCTCACAAGACCAGCTGTAGAAGCTGGCGAAAGGCTTGGATTTCTTCCGGGAGATATTGCTGACAAAATAAACCCATACCTCAGACCACTATACGACGCATTGTATACGAT
>JAIWOA010000049.1 GCA_020217115.1 Calditerrivibrio sp.
GCTTGATTTTGACAGGGTTTCAGGGCTTATAGAAAAAGGTGTTATAGAGCTTGCTCCCCTTGCATTTATGAGGGGTAGAACCCTTGATGACGCGTTTATTATCCTTGATGAAGCTCAAAATGCCACAATAGAGCAGATGAAAATGTTTTTGACACGGATGGGATTTAACTCCAAAGCTGTAATCACAGGGGACATAACTCAAATAGATCTCCCAATAGAAAAGAGGTCAGGTCTCGTTGTAATCAAAGATGTTTTAAATAATATAGAAGGTATAGATTTTATAGAATTTACAAAGGTAGATGTAGTAAGAAATCCAATAGTTCAAAGAATCATAAAAGCTTATGAAATATATGAAAATAGAGAAAATGGGGTGTAAAATGGAGATAATCTTACTTATGGATAACGAAAAAGGTTACGATGTAGATAAGAGTTTTTTTACAGATATTGCAAAAGTAGTTCTAACGGATGAAAGGGTTAAGTACCCTTTTAATATTGCAGAGATATCAATGGTTCTAACCGATGACAAAGAGATGCAGGAGATCAACCGACTTTATAGAAAAATCGATAAACCTACAGATGTTCTGTCTTTCCCAATAAATGAAAATAAAACTATAACATCCAAATTATTGGGAGATATTGTGATCTCCATTGACAGGGTAAAATCGCAAGCAGCTGAAAGTGGATGCACGGAGAAGGAAGAGATAGCATATCTTTTCATTCATGGTCTTTTACACCTTTTGACCTTTGACCATGAAACATCAGAAGATGATGAAGAGGAGATGTTTGCTATTCAGGATTCAATATTTGATAAAATTTTTACATAAAAATAGTATGGAAAATATATTAAAATATGTTATGATATAGGTGGAGGTAAATAAAAATAGAACCTTATAGTATGAAATCAAAAAGCTGGTGGAGATCCCTCGGATATGCCATAGAAGGTGTTTTATACGCAGCTAAGACTGAAAGAAATATCAAAATTCATATATCGTTGTCCATAGCAGTACTTTTTATAGCATTGTTTTTTAATCTTAAGTTTCTGGAGTATATAATATTAACGATAACGATTTCACTTGTAATAGCTGCAGAACTCTTTAATACTGCAATAGAATATCTGGTGGATGCACTGATAAAAGAAAAATCTGATTTAGCAAAAAGAGTCAAGGATGTAAGTGCAGGAGCTGTTTTGGTCACAGCATTTGGAGCTATTTTTGTAGGCTATTTTGTCCTTTTTGATAAAATAAAAGTTGCGATCTCCTTTAGTCTGAAAAGGTTACCAAACCTTCCCCACCATATAGCAATTGTATCAATAGTCATAACAGTAGCATTGGTTGTTATAATAAAATCTATTTTTGGAAAAGGTGAGCCATTAATGGGTGGGATGCCTTCAGGACATGCAGCAGTATCATTCTCAATATTTGTATCAATAGTTTATCTTACAAAAGATGTTGCTGTCAGTTTATTGGTATTGCTACTTTGCATACTTGTTGCAGAGTCGAGGATAAGACTGCAAATACATAGCTTAGCTGAGGTAATATGGGGAGCTATTCTGGGTTCGGGAGTTACATTATTAATATTTTTTCTATTTTTATGAGGTGTTGTAGTGGACAGTAATTCTGCTTATATTATTTCAATAGGGGTGTGCCTTTTTTTATCAGCATATTTTTCTGCAAGTGAAACAGCCCTTACCTCTTTGAGTGAATTAAAGGCAAAACATCTTATACAGGAGATGGGGGAAAAGGGTAAAAGGCTTGAACTATGGCTACTTCACCCCAACAAAGTGCTTTACACTCTTTTAATAGGGAACAACATTGTAAATATTCTAAGCTCCGTATTGGCAACAGATTGGGCTTACAAAACCTTCAAAAATTCATCAATTGCCATGGTTACGGGTGTAATGACAATACTGGTAATATTCTTTGGAGAAATATTTCCCAAAACCTATGCAAAGCATAACGCTGAAAAATTTAGCATATTTACACTTTACATAGTGAGAATATTCTACTGGGCATTTTACCCATTCTCTTACACTCTGAATAAGGTCGTAAAATTTTTGATTCTTCTATTTGGGGGGAAGGTAGAACATGAAGGTCCAAAAATAACAGAGGATGAACTGGAATTCCTCATATCCATTGGAGAAAAAGAGGGGGTACTGGAAAATCAGAAAAAGGAGATGCTTCATAATATATTTGAGATCAGTGAAACATATGTAAAAGAGATTATGGTTCCACTGAACGATGTAACAATGATAGAAATCTCAACCCCACTTGAGGAAATTATAAATATTATTGCAAAAACAGAATATTCAAGGATACCAGTATACGAAAATGATACAGATAATGTGATAGGTATACTTTATTCAAAGGATATAATAAAATTTGTAAACAAAGGTTTGGATAAAATAAATATAAAGAATATATTAAAGAAGGCCTATTTTGTACCATCCACAAAAAGAATTGATGATCTTTTAAGAGAATTTCAGCTAAAAAGAATCCATCTTGCCCTCGTGGTAGATGAATATGGGAGTATAGATGGTCTTATCACACTTGAAGATATACTTGAGGAGATTGTAGGAGAGATAAGGGACGAATACGATAAGGAAGAAGAGGAAGATATAAGACAGATAGGAGAAAATCAGTTTATTGTAAAAGGTAGACTCAATATAGATGATTTTTGCGAATATTTTGGTATAGAAAAGCAGGAAAGTATGGAGGAATATGAAACAATAAGTGGCCTTATCTTTGATATTGCAGACAAGATACCGGAAATAGGTGAAGAGTATATTTACGATGGATATAAATTTATAGTAGTGGAAAAAGATGGAAGAAAAATACAAAAGATAAAACTGATAAAATTAAACAAGGAAGAAGATATTGAAAAAAATTAAAACTGGATTAGTAGCTATAGTTGGACGACCAAATGCAGGTAAATCAACCCTTTTAAATGCAATAATAGGAGAGAAGGTTTCAATCATCTCCCACAAACCAAACACAACAAGGACTCAGATCAGGGGGATATACAATTCCGTTGATTCCCAGATAATATTTATAGATACTCCGGGGATACACAATGCAAAGGATAGAATCAACAATCTTATGGTGGAAAAAGCCTTTGAGGCCATGGAGATGGTGGATATAATATATTTTCTTGTAGAACCTGGTGAGATAAAGGGGCTAGAATACAGGAAAATCATCAAGTTAATAGAGGGGAAAGATGTAAAAAAGTTTCTTGTAGTAACAAAAATAGATAGTTTTGATAAAGAAACTGTCTATAAAACTGCCCAATCGGTCTTTGAAGATTATAAGTTTGACATCGTCATACCTGTATCTTCAATAAAAAATATAAATATAGATAAATTAATAGAAGTTACTAAGGATAATCTTGATTATGGAGAAAGGTTATATCCTGAGGATGATATCGTTGATGTTGGAGAAAAGTTTCTCATAGCTGAATTTATTAGAGAACAGATATTCGAATTACTCAAAGATGAAGTACCATACGACACATTTGTAGAATGTGAACTAATAGAGGATAGAAGTGAAAACTTGATGTATATCTCTGCTGCAATATATGTAAAAAGAGACTCACAAAAAGCTATAATACTTGGTAAAAGAGGTTCATCCATAAAAAAAATAGGACAAAATGCAAGGCTCACGCTGGAAAATTTCTTTGGGGTAAAGGTATATCTGGATCTTTTTGTGAAAGTAAAGGAAAATTGGGAACAGAAAGATGAATATCTAAAAATTCAGGGTATATTATAGATAATTAAAAGGCCCCTTTTCAGGAGCCTTTTAATTTAATTGTAACTATTTCAATATCTGTCTTTGATTTTGTTTTGTTCTAATATTTCATTTAAACTAAGTTCATTTATTCTCCCAAGCTTCCATACTGGAACCCACTTTTTAAATACTTCAAGATTTTTTTCCCTCTCCTCTTTTGTATCACCAAGGTATTCATACATATTGCCAGGTTTCCCATCTTTTACATTGGCACCATTATCAAGTCTTCTCATCAAAGCACCAGTATTAGGCCATGTAACATATGCAATAAGAGATCTAAAAGTATCCATCTTCATGCCAACCATATCTTTTTTCATGTTTGGATCCTTTGAAACAGCAGCTTTCCATTCCTCATATTCCAGACCATTGTGGCAACCTGCACATTTACTTTCAAAGATAGGTTTAATATGGGTAGTGTACTTCACATCTTCCGCATAGGAAAATGAAATAAAACAAAACAGAAAAAAGATAATAAATTTTTTCATATATTCCTCCTTATAAATTCAATAATAAAACTATATTAGTTTCATAGGATTTGTCAAGATTAATATTTTATTAGATGTTTTTTTATTTAATATAAATAAGTTACTTAATCAACTCTATCGTCGTTTCTAAAATATGAAACTTTTTATATAATCAGAAGTATCATTACAATAGCTTAATTTGATGTTTTTTGTAGGGTGGAAAAAGGATAATTTACATGATTGAAGAGTAAGTCTTTTATCGTCAGTTTTTTTATTGTAAAGAAAATCGTTTACCAATGGATGCTTCAAAGCTTTAAGATGAACTCTTATCTGGTGAGTACGTCCAGTATAAGGAACAACCTTCAATAAAGTAGAATTTTTATAGTATTCCAAAGGATAAAATGTAGTAATTGAATCTCTACCACTCTTAAAATTTATTTTATATTTTCCATGATAATTTACTTTAGAAATTGGAAGCATGCATGTTACAGGAGAATCAAATCTACCTTCCACGAGGGCATAATATTCTTTTTCGACTTTCCCACTTTCAAATTGAATAGAGAGTTTTTTATGTGCTTGTTCATTTTTAGCAAAGACCATCAATCCACCAGTTCCAGAGTCAAGTCTATGAACAATAAAAATTCTTCTATAAATATTTTTTAAAACACTCCTCAAGCAAGGGATATTCTGATCGTATCTATCCTCAATTACAAGTACGCCATGGGCTTTATCAAGAACAAGAATATCGTCATCTTCATGGATAAGCTTAAAAAATTGATCTATACTCATATGGGAATACTTTCAATTTTACACCTTCACCTATCTCTCCAATCAGATCAGATGGCAACATACAAAATCCGTTTGATTCCATGATAGAACCTATAATGTGGGAATCTTGAGCACCAAAAGGGTATGCAACAAACTTACCCTCTACATACTTTAACACAACTCTATTAAAGTGAACCCTATTATTCCCCTTTTTCATCTTACCTTTCAATTCTGCTTCCACAAACTTTGGTAAAAAATCTGAACAACCAAACATTTTTTTTATAAATGGTTCCACATAAAAGAATACACAAAAAGCCGAACTCACAGGATTACCTGGCAGAGCAAAAAATGGTATCCCTTTCAAAATTCCAAAAGAAAAAGGTTTACCCGGCTTCTGTTTTACCCCTCTAATTTTCCATTCCACACCTATCTCTTCAGCAACATTCCCCACAACATCATAATCACCACTTGATATTCCAGCACTGGATAAAAATATGTCATACTTATCATCTATATTTTTTAAGAATTCAGCCAGATCATCGTCATCATCTCTAAAAATACCAAGATATTCTATCTCAACACCAAGTTTTTTAAGAAAGCTCCTGGCAAAAAAACCATTGGAATCAACTGTCTTATCCCCAAATGAACTATCAGATGGGTATATAAGCTCTCCACCAGTTGAAATAACCCCAACCCTTATTCTTCTTGCTACCTTTACAAATGTTACACCAGCAGATATAAGTCTTGCTAAAATAAAAGGGGTAATTTCTCTTCCCTTTATATCTATAGTATCCCCTATTTTTATATCTTCACCTGCATTTCTTATATGATTAAAATATTTCATTTTACCATCTATAGTGACATACCCATTATCTTCGTTACATATCTCAATTTCAGCTACAGCATCACCACCTTCAGGTATAAAGCCACCTGTCATGATCTTATAGCATTCATTTTTACCAATCTTAATTTTTGATACATCATCACCAGCCTTTATCACTCCCTTCATCTCAAAAACCCTGACTCCAGACTCAAAATCAGGCCATCTAATAACATAACCATCCATCGCAGAATTATTATTGGGGGGAAGATTCCTATTTGAAACTACATTTTCATATGCAATTCTTCCAACAGATTCCAATACAGAAACTATCTCATATCCGACTGGACTGGCAAAACTCAAAACTATCTCTTGAGATTCTATAGGACCTTTCATAAATAACCCCCTTTATTTCTTGTAAAATATTTTATAATATTATATAAAATATTAAACAGGAGGTCGCTATTTTATACGGATATAACGAAAATGTCAAGGCAAATTTTTTAAGAACCCTTGAAAAGCTTGTAAAAAGAAAAAATATATCAAAAACTCTAATATCAAATGAGTTGATGAGAAACATTTCTAAAATATCCTTTGAAATGGGAAGACAGATAGGTCTTTTGATAGATAGAAACAATATAATTCAGTACGTATTAATTGGTACAAATAGAGAGATTTTGATTCCAAAATTAGACAGATTTGCAATAGCTCCCGGCAGATTACGCGGCCTTAGACTTGTCCATACACATCTATATGCTGAAGATATAACAGAAGATGACATAACAGATCTTAAACTTCTAAGGCTTGATGCAGTTGGTGCAATAAAATTAAATGACAAGGGGGAACCATACAGAATACAGCTTGCCTATATACATCCATCAAAGGAAAAAAGTATAGACATCATCGAATACAAAGATCCTTACAATATAAAGGATGATTTTAATGAATTTATAGGTGCGATAGAGTCAGAAATATACCGTGCAGCAAAAGAAAGATTCAACGTGAAGCATGGTTTTACAGCTGTACTTGTTGGAGTTTACAAAGACAAAAGGGAAGCAGATGAAAATATAAATGAACTAAAGGAACTTTGTAGAAGTGCAAATATAACACCAGTGTTTAGCTTCATACAGACAAAACAATCTGTGCATCCAAAATATGTTGTTGGACCTGGCAAATTAAAAGAGATAGAGATTTATACTCTCCAGAATGATGTTGATTATATAATATTTGATAATGTATTATCCCCAGCCCAATCAAGAAGCATATCAGAGTCGACGGAATCAAAAATACTTGACAGAACACAACTTATTTTAGATATTTTTGCAAGAAGAGCAAAGTCAAACGAAGGGAAAATAAGGGTGGAACTTGCCCAGCTTAAACATATTTTACCAAGACTCACAGCAAGGGATGATTCCCTCTCAAGATTGACAGGGGGTATAGGTGGGAGAGGTCCCGGAGAAACTAAGCTTGAAGTGGACAAAAGAAGAATAAAAGATAGGATAGCTTTTCTGACAGGGAAACTAAAGGGTATAGAATCTGTTAGAAATACTCAGAGATCTAAAAGAACAAAGAAGAATTTACCTATAGTTTCAATTATTGGGTACACAAATGCAGGGAAATCTACTCTGCTGAACAATCTGACAAACAGCGAAATATATGCTGATGATCTTATGTTTGCCACCCTTGACACCACCTCAAAAAGGTTGAGATTCCCGGAAGAAAGGGAATGTATCCTGACAGACACTGTTGGATTTATCAGAAACCTTCCAGAAAGCCTAAAGGGTGCTTTTAAATCTACCCTTGAAGAACTTGAAGACTCTGACCTTCTAATACACCTTGTGGACATATCCAATTCCCAATTTAGAAAACATATACAATCTGTAAATAGAATTATAGAGGAGCTTAATTTGATAGATAAACATAAGATTCTGGTATTTAACAAAATTGATGCTATCTCGGAAGATGATCTTATGCAAATAAAAAATGAGTTTAAGAATGCCGTATTTATATCTGCGATGGATAGAAAAACATTTGGGGAATTGATAAATAAAATAAGTCACTCACTTTTTATGGAGGGTAAAGAAATTGGAATCATCAGTAGCCACCATTAAAATGAGATTTGAAGCATTTTTAAATAATGATCCTTTTGCTATCTATAATCTATATTCAGAAAATAGCGATTTTAGATTGCTATTTCCCACTTTTGATGATTATCTTGAAAGATTCATGGATAGATACGCAAAAAGTATACCGATAAAGCTTGAGATTATAAAGGTAAATGAAAAATCAAATCTATCGCAAATACTTTATGAAGAGAGGTTTATAGATATTGATGAAGGTGAAGTAATATATTACACAAAAACATCCCTTAAAAGAGAAAACAATAATTGGAAAATTATAAAAGAACAGAGAGAAAAAAGGGTAAGGGAAGGATAATCCTCCCCTAAAAATCTATTGGTTATCCCCAGATGCCGCAGGGCACGTAGAACAAGCTGGAGAACTTTCTTTAGAACTGCAGGATGAAGAACCTGAAGCATAGTCTGTTTTATACCAGCCACTACCTTTTAATTTAAAACTTGTCAATGACATTATCCTCTCAGCTGCAGAACCACATTTTACACATTTCTTTTCATAAACTTCATTAAAGGTTGGCTCAAGGAGCTCGAAAACATGTCCACATTTTTCACATCTGTACTCGTATATTGGCATAAATCATACCTCCGTTACTATTGTGTATAAATTTTGATTTTAAAATATATACTATAAAAAAATTTTGTAAAGATTTTTTTAAAAATATTTTAAACTATCTCCTACCTGTCTATTAAAATTATCAAGATTATTAATAATAAAATAACTCTTGAAATTATAATTATTTAGTATTAATATTTAATTAGTAAAAAAATAAAACTATGGCTGGTAGATGGAGAGTAATGGTGGTATAAGTGTTGGTAAAACCCCAAAGTACAGGTGGACATACAAAAAAATAGATGAAAAAAAGATCATTGACATATTTTTGAGTTTGTCTAATCTTCCCAAATCTATTATAGAAGTGTTATTAAAAAGGGGTTTGGACAGCAAAGATTTGATTGTAGATTTTTTTGAAGCTCCCCTTGGAAGCCTTAATAATCCTTTTTTAATGAAGGATATGGATAAGGCTGTAAAAAGGGTTTTAAAAGCTGTTAAAGATAACGAAAAAATATGCATATATGGTGATTACGATGTTGATGGTGTAACAGCTACATCTCTCCTCTATGATTTTTTATTACAGATTTCCGACAATGTTATATTTTATATACCCAAAAGGCTTGAAGAGGGCTATTCCCTTAATGTTGATGCGTTAAATGAATTAAAAAGTAAAAACATCTCCCTTATTATAACTGTGGATTGTGGAATAACATCTATAAGTGAAATAAAATATGCCAAGAATTTAGGTATTGATGTGATTGTAACTGATCATCATCAATTAGGGGAGACTTTTCCAGAAGATGCCTACGCTGTTGTAAATCCACAACAACCAGATGACACCTACCCTTTTAAATTTCTATCTGGAGTTGGCGTTGCCTTTAAATTGGCTATGGCCTTCAAATATATTTACGAAAAAAGTGGATATAAAAAACTCCCTCCAATCAAACATTATTTAGATCTTGTGGCCCTTGGAACGATAGCAGATGTGGTACCGATAATTGGAGAAAATAGGATTTTTGTAAAACATGGATTAAAACTTTTAGAAAACTCACCAAGAGCTGGAATAGAAGAATTAAAGAAGATATCTGGACTTACAAAGTCGGATATAACCTCTGCAAATATAGGGTTTAGCCTTGCACCAAGAATAAATGCAGTAGGAAGACTTGGTAACTGCAAAAGTAGTGTAAAGCTTCTGATAACAAAAAATAGCAATGAAGCAAAATGGCTATCGGAAGAGCTCGAAGTGGAAAACAAATATCGTCAGGAACTGGAGAAAAATATCCTGAGGGAAACACTTGAAAAGATAGAAAAGAAAAAGTTAAACGAAAAATACAAAGGTCTGGTTATACATTCCTACAGCTGGCATCCTGGACTAATAGGGATTATAGCATCAAGATTAGTGGAAAAGTATTCCAAACCATCAATAGTTCTTACTATAGAAAATGGTATAGCAAAGGGTTCAGCAAGGAGTATATCATCCTTCG
>JAIWOA010000050.1 GCA_020217115.1 Calditerrivibrio sp.
ATATATTTTCCTGTTTGCAAAGTATGTCAGATATCCTTATAGAATTTGGTGGACACAAATATGCTGCTGGTTTGAAGCTTGATGCAAGAAATCTTCCAATACTTCAAAAAAGGTTTCATGAGTTTATATCCAAACATCTTTCAGATGAACAGCTAATACCAGAGTTAACAATTGATGCATACCTTGAACCAAATGATATAAATGAACATATGTTTAAAATCCTGGATTCATTCAGACCATTTGGTAATGGTAACCCAGAGCCAAATTTTTGCATGAGAAGGGTCAAAAAAGCTCAAGATTTTGCTTTGTTAGGTAAAGAAAAGGGTGTATTAAAAGGCTTTATCGAAAAAAATGGAAGGTATTTTGAACTGATAGGGTTTAATATGTCAGAATACAGAGATTTGATAATGGAAAATGATACCTTTGATATAGTTTTTGTCCCAGAATATAATCACTGGATCGGTGGGTCAAATATTCAGCTAAAAATCAAAGATATAAAAAAGAGTTCCTGATGGGTAAAGAAAAATTAGTAAGATTGATGGACATTCAAGAGGTTCTAAGTAAAAATAATATTAACGATATTGAAAAACTCCATAAAGCCTATGTCTATGCAGCGCAAAAACATAGGGGACAGCTGAGAAAAAGTGGGGAACCATACTTATCACATCCTCTAAATGTATCTCTGATACTTGCAGAGATGAATATGGATGTAGATACGGTAATCGCAGGGATTCTCCATGATACACTTGAGGATACCGATGCCACCTATGAGGAATTGATGTCACTTTTTGGAAGCGATGTAGCTTTTTTAGTAGATGGCGTTTCAAAAATAGGTAAGATATCATTCAAATCCTCTGAAGAAAAGATGGCAGAAAATTTTAGAAAAATGCTGATATCGATGTCAAAGGACGTGAGGGTAATAGTTATAAAACTTGCAGATAGACTGCACAATATGAGGACAATCGATCATCTATCGGAGGAAAAAAAACAAAGGATAGCAAAGGAAACAATGGAAATATATGCACCCCTTGCCCATAGACTTGGTATTGCATGGATAAAATGGGAACTTGAAGATCTCTCCTTTAGGATACTTAATCCTGATAAATACTATGAAATATACAATTTAGTAAAACTAAAAAGAAGTGAGAGAGAACAATATCTTGTAAAAGTCATAAGTATGTTAGATGCACATCTGAAGAATGTTAATATATCAGCAGATGTAACTGGCAGGCCAAAACATTTTTATAGTATATACAGTAAGATGATAAAGAAAAAGACATCCTTTGATGAAATATATGATCTTTTAGCAGTAAGGGTCATTGTAAAAACTATTTCAGATTGCTATGCTACACTTGGAATAATTCACAATCTATGGAAACCTATATCTGGAAGATTTAAAGACTACATAGCTATGCCAAAAGCAAATCTTTATCAATCGCTACATACAACTGTTGTAGGACCTAACGGTATAAATGTGGAGATACAGATAAGAACCGAAGAGATGCACAGGATAGCAGAGGAAGGTATCGCTGCCCATTGGAAATACAAGGAGGGGAAGGTTTTTGATCCAAAAGAGGATACCACCTTTATATGGCTTAGACAACTTCTGGATCAAAAAGAGCTAAATAAACCTCAGGACCTTGTTGAAGCTCTAAAAGAGGACATTTTACCTATTCAAATTTATGTATTTACTCCTCAGGGGGATGTTATAGAGCTACCTGTCAATTCTACGCCGATAGATTTTGCCTATGCAATCCATACAAAGATAGGTGAAAAATGTGTTGGAGCAAAAGTTGATGGGAAAATGGTCAACCTCAAATATAACCTAAAAAATGGAGAAAAAGTAGAAATTATAACGTCACCAAATCAGGAGCCTAGAGCTGATTGGCTAAATATTGTAAAAACAAACCGTGCAAAGGTAAGAATCCGAAACTTTTTGAGAAAAAAAGAGGAAGAGATAGCAATAAAAAGTGGTACCGAGCTATTAGCGAAGGAATTTGAGTCAAGGGGTCTTATTGCAGAAAAGATCCTTGAAGATGAAAAAAATATAAAAATAATACAGGAAAAACTTTCTCTAAAAAATCTCGAAGAAATATACAAAGCTGTTGGTTTTGGTAGGATATCTCCAAAACAGCTTGTGAATATTTTTCACAGAATAGAAGAAAAAGATGATGTTATCACCAAACCAACATTTTCCAAAGCAGCTCCATTTACAATAGATGGTATAGATGGTATGCTCACAAACATTGCCAAATGCTGCCACCCATTACCAGGTGACAATTTAAAGGGGTATATAAGTGTAGGAAAAGGACTCATTGTACATAGAGCAGACTGCCCTAACTTAACAGAAATAAGTAAGACGAATGAGGACAGAATAATCGATGTTGCATGGGCTGAAGGGAAAAATGTAAAACTCCCATTTAAGATAACAACAATATCAATGGACAAACCTGGTATGATAAGTGATATAACCACAGTATTAAAGGATATGGCTATAAATATAATAGAGCTTTCAGCAAAGCCAACAAGGGACGGAAATGCAAGACAATCCTTTACTGTAGAGCTTAGCGGCAAATCTCAGCTGGATAAAATAATTGCAAAGTTAAAAACAATACCTGGAGTTATAGAAATAAAATACTAATTTGTTATTGACTATTTTATCCCAATGATATAAATTAGAATAGTTATAAATAAGGAGGAAGTATGATAACTAAAAAAATGGCAAAAGCATTAAACGAACAGATTAAAAACGAAATTTTCTCCTCTTACCTTTACCTTTCAATGTCGGCATGGTCTTCTACTCAAGGTTTAAAGGGTTTTGCAAACTGGTTTTACATCCAGTCAAAAGAGGAGATGGTACATGCTATAAAATTTTATCACTATGTTCTGGATCAGGGGGAACCTGTAGAACTCCATGAGATACCAAAGCCAGAAAAAGATTTTAAAAATCCTGTTAAGGTTTTTGAAGAAGTATTGAAACATGAACAGTTTATAACAAAATCGATATATGGACTGGTGGATCTCGCCCTTGAAGAAAAGGATCATGCAACAAATGCATTTTTGCAGTGGTTTGTAACAGAACAGGTTGAGGAAGAGGCAAATGTAAATTCCATACTTGACCAGCTAAAACTCACAAAATCTGATGGCAATGGGATATTTATGATTGACAAAGAGCTTGCAACAAGAACATTTGTACTTCCAGCAGGGGTAACAATATAAATTAACCTATATTTATTGGTGGGGTTATTCATTTCCTCACCAATAAGTATACTCATTATTATATTGATAAAAAATATTTTTTAATCAAATTGTTATTAGGACTAAATTTGTCTTAAAAAATTACTTGACATTATTTTCAATTATGCTAAATTAGAATATGTAAAAATTAGAAAAGGAGAGTACATTATGAGCTTAGTATCAAAAGAAGCACCATTATTTGAGGCAGATGCAGTTTTAAACAAACAGTTTACAAAAGTTGATCTTTCATCCTACAGGGGTAAATGGGTAGTTCTTTTCTTCTATCCCCTTGATTTCACTTTTGTTTGTCCTACAGAAATTACAGCTTTAAGTGATGCTGTAGATGAATTTAAAAAGAGAAATTGTGAAATTATTGGAGTATCTACAGATAGTAAGTTTTCACACCTTGCATGGGTAAATCAGCCAAGGGCAGAAGGTGGACTTGGTGATATTGCATATCCACTTGTAGCTGACTTTACAAAACAGATATCATCTGACTACGGTGTTCTTCTTCCAGGGGGAATGGCACTGAGAGCTACCTATATTATAGATCCAGAAGGGAAAGTTCAATTTGAACTGGTTCACGATCTGGGTATAGGAAGAAATGTAGATGAAATTCTTAGAAGCCTTGATGCTCTTCAGTATGTAAGGACCTACGGTGAAGTTTGCCCCGCAGGCTGGACACCAGGCAAAGATACAATGAAAGCTGACCCAATCAAGATGAAAGAGTACTTTCAAAAAAATCCAAAAGGGCATCAATAGTATCTAACTGATTTATATATAAAATAAAAAAGCCTGCCACAACACGCTAATCTGTTTGTGGCAGGTTTTTTATTTAATTGTATATATAATAATATACAAACAAATAACACAACTTAAATATAAATTGACAATTTTTGTTGACAAAAAACAAATATTGTAATATAAGTTTTGTCTCATACGGGGCGTAGCGCAGTTTGGTAGCGCATCGGTCTTGGGAACCGAGGGTCGGAGGTTCAAGTCCTCTCGCCCCGATTCATCCCAAAAATATTTTATTCAATATTAATTTTTATAGACTTTGGTTTTACCTCTTCTTCCTTTGGAAGATATACGTTTAAAACTCCATTCTTGAAAGTAGCTTTTATACCATCAACCTTAATAGGTTTTGGTATCGAGATATTTCTCATGAATGACCCTGAAAAACGTTCTTTGTGATAAAAATTCTCCTTTTCTTCAACTTTTTCATCCTCCTTTTTACCCTTAATAGTAAGTACCCCATTTTCAAAACTAACTTCGATGTCATTTTCTGTAAATCCGGGTACATCAACTGCAATTTTAAATTCATTGTCTGTCTCAGACAGATCAAGTTTAGGTGTAAAGGAAGCTACTGCAAAATCCTTTGAAGAGAAAAATCTGCTAAAGATCTTATTAATTTCATCCTGTAATGTTGAAAGCTCATTAAAAGAAGATGGAAATGATGGTTTGAATTTTTCAAGCATATCACACCTCCTATTAAATTTCACCTATAGTTTAATTTATGCAAAAATAAAAAATTTTCAAGGGTGTTTTCTAAACTCCACATTTATAATTAGATGGTATATATTCACAAAACGGTTCCTCTTTCATATAGGATCCATCCACAGCGTATGCTCTAGCTCTACACCCCCCACATACTCCAAGGTACTTACATACTCCGCATTTACCCTCATAAGCCTTAAAATTCCGAAGATCTTTGAACAATGTAGAATGTTCCCATATATTTTGCAATTTTTCTTTAAAAATATTACCTGCTGAAAAAGGAAAATATGAGCATGGATAAACATCTCCATCTGAATTCACGAAACATATCGTCTGACCAGCGATACAACCCTTCCCACCACCTGTAGAAAATGTTAGGCTTCTCCTTTCTGCACCCTTCCCCTCTTCCTTACTCCTTTCATGCCAAATTCTATAATACTGGGGAGCACAGGTAGGACGAACCAATATTTCACTTTCATCTCTTTCCATTTCATAGTGCCAATTCAATATTTTTTCATAATCCTCTTTACTCACAAGCTCGTTCATTATCTCTTCTCCACGCCCTGTGGGTACGATAAGGAACATATACCATGCCGTAGCTCCAAGTTTTTTGGCAAGAGAATAAACATTTTTTATATCATCCTGATTTCTTTTGGTAAATGATGAGTTTATAATAAATTTTATTCCATGCTTTTTAAATAATTCTACAGCATTCATAACTCCCTGAAATGCACCTTTTTGACCTCTAAAATTATCATGTATCTGATCATTGGAACCATCAAGACTCAAAGAAACAATTTTTATTCCAGAATTTTTCATCTTTTCACATATTTCATCATCCACCAATACACCATTGGTTGCCATACACATTCTAAACCCCTTCTCTGTACCATAGGATGCTATGTCAAAGATATCTTTTCTCAAAAGGGGCTCTCCACCAGACAATACGATAACAGGTTTTGCAAACTCAGCTATATCGTCAAGAAACCTGTAACATTTATCAATAGTAAATTTACCTTCAGGAGAATTAATATCTGAGTAAGATCTGCAATGCACACATCTAAGATTACATTTTGATGTAACCTCCCAGGCCATCCATTTTAGTTCCCATATTTTATCCATAACCATCTCCAACTATTTCTTTTAATTTTCTTATTATGTATCTAAAAAATTTTTATATCAATATCTTTCTAACAAAAATTAACGTATCCATACTCCACCTATTGAATATATAAAGTAACCATCCACATTAAGTATATTAAGATCAAATGAGTCAGGCAAAGGCACCTTTCCCATTGATTTCAAAGCATCTGTAGCTGCTCTATCAAGACTGGAGTAGCCCGATCCTGAAACAACATTTATGTTGGTAATTGTGCCATCCTTAAGTATAGAAAACTTTATCCTGACTGTACCTTGTTCACCTTTCAGAATAGAATCTTGAGGATATTTCCAAACATTGTAAAGCTGCCTCCTGAATTTATAAAAATATGATGTATACCTGATCTCAAATTTATTAAAATTTACCTCATCCTCTTTAGTTTCATCCTTTTTATTTGCTATATTATTGATTACATCCTTTGGATTAAGTATTTTAGCAAGCTGATCCCTGCTAATATTTTTTTTATCATCCTTATTGGGTTTTATATCTTCCAGAACCTCTTTTTTAGTGTCATTTTTATCCTCTACCTTCTTACTATCATCAATTTTGTGTTCACTTTCATCTTTTTTCTCAACAATTGGAATGCTTTCAATTTTCTTTTCCTCTTTAGATCCCTTTTCAGGAATCTCTGGGGGGATTTCCCCTTTTGGAGTAAATTTATCCGGGATAATTATCGGCTTATCAATAGACTTATCTGATTTTAATGGTTTCTTATCCAATTTTGGTATTGTTGTCTGTTTAGCCATTGGCGTTTTCTTTATTATATCAACATTTATAGGTTTCTTCTCTCTTTTGATATCATTTTTGGGAGTTTTTATAAAATAAAGGAAAGAAAGATGCACAATTAGTGATACCAAAAAAAATATATAAAATTTTCTCATAATAATTATAATATTAGAATTTTAAAAAAAATAAAAGTTCAAAAAACCAGTAAATATATAAAAAAACGTCCTCGATACGACTCGAACGTACGACCTACAGATTAGGAATCTGTTGCTCTATCCTGCTGAGCTACGAGGACGTGGAAGATATCTTTAGTTAATTATCACAAATTTGTCAAGTACAAATATCCTTTTACTCCTTGATTCCAATAAGTTTTAAAAATTTTGCAAGGGGACAAAAATTTGTAAAACCATATTGAAATAGATTTAGACCAACAAAAATTGTAAATGCAAACCACCACTTATTTTGAAAAAGACCCAATAGGGTTGATACCACAACAAAAATTCCAGCCAAAACCCTTACCCATCTTTCAACCGTCATTTTATTCCTCCTATATTTTAGTTTGATACATTTTATCCACAATTCTATGATAAATATAATATATAAGTGGTATTGTTACAAGTGTAAGTATAGTTGACACTATAGCACCTGTGATAAGGGAAACTCCAAGTCCAGCAAATATAGGATCTGGAAGCATAAAAAGAGCCCCTGTTATAACTGCAACAGTTGTCAAAACAACCGGTCTTGTTCTAATGGCACCAGATTCGATAACAGCATCCCTGATATCTTTACCATTCTCGATACTTGTCTCTATGAAATCTATTAGTAGAACAGCATTCCTTACCATTATACCTGCAAGGGCAATAAAACCTATCATACTTGTGGCAGTAAAAAATTCTCCAAATATGAAATGCCCAGGTATAATACCCATCAAACTAAGAGGTATAGGAATAAGCATAATGATAGGGGTAACAAATGACCTGAACCAACCTACAAGAACAAAATACATTATTATAATAACCGCAGCAAAGGCCAGACCAAGATCCCTGAATACCTCATAGGTGACCTGCCATTCACCATCCCATTTCATAGATACTGTATCACTCCTATCAGGCATTCCTGTCCAATACTGTTTTATTTTATTACCCTTATAGGTTATCTTGTCGATCTCATCTTTCATCTTCAGCATAGCATATACAGGGCTCTCTTCTTTACCTGCAACCTCTGACACGACATAGACAACAGGCAAGTTATTCTTTCCATAAATAGCTTTATCTTTTATCTTCTGCCTGATTTTTACAAGCTCATTCATTGCTACTAACTTTCCTGTCATAGAAACAACGCTAATATCTTTTATCAGATCTATCTTATTTCTTTGATTTTCTGGAAGCCTTAACACTATATCAACAGACTCCCTATTTGTACCATTATGAACAATTCCCACCTTCATGCCTGACAAGGCCATGTAAAGGGTTTTTGATAACATTTCTGTAGACACTCCTGTCAAAGCAGCTTTTTCTCTGTCAATGGTAAATTCATATTCAAGCATATCGTCTTCAACATACCAGTCAATATCAACGACACCATCTGTTTTTGCAAATATAGATTTTATCATTTTTGCAACTTCAAGCCTATCTTCAGCTGTAGGGCCATAAACCTCAGCCACAATAGTTGACAATACTGGAGGACCGGGTGGAATTTCAGCTATTTTTATATTAGCATTGTATTTTTCACCTATTTTCTGTATAGGATCCCTCAATATTTTTGCAAGATCGTGACTCTGCAATTTCCTTTTTGACTTGTCTACAAAATTTATCTGAATATCAGCAACATTTGGACCTTTTCTCATAAAATAATGTCTTACAAGTCCATTAAAATTGTGTGGGGCCGCAATTCCTGAATATATCTGGTAATTATCAACCTCTTTCACTGTAGATAAATAATTCCCTATTTCATTTGCAACGATGGTAGTCTGTTCTAAAGGAGTTCCCTCTGGCATGTCAATGATAACCTGTAACTCATTTTTGTTATCAAAGGGGAGCATCTTCATTATAACAGTTTTTGTTGGTATAAAAATGAAAGATGCCAGAAAGAGTAATACCATAAAAAGTGCAAATATAATTCTGTAGGAAACTCTGTCCATCAATGGATCTAATATCATTTTGTATATGCGATAAAGCTTTGTACTTTTTACATAGGCATCTTCATCAATCTCACCTTCTACCTTTGTATGGCCAGCCAGTAGCTTGTATGCAAGCCATGGAGTGATTACAAGAGCTACCAATAGAGAAAATATCATAGCAAGGGAAGCACCTATTGGCATAGGCTTCATATATGGTCCCATAAGCCCCCTAACAAAGGCCATCGGATATATAGCTACTATTACGGTTATCGTTGCAAGAATTGTGGGGTTTCCAACCTCTCCAACTGCTCTGATGGCTCTCTCAAGAAGATTTTTCTTAGTAATTTTAAAATGCCTTTCCATATTCTCTACAATAATAATAGCATCATCCACAACAAGACCTGCTACAAATATTAAAGCAAAGAGAGTAACCCTATTAAGGGTGTAATCAAACATATAGTAAACAAAAAGTGTAAGAGCAAATGTGACTGGAAGAGCAACAAAAACAACCAAACCTGCTCGCCAGCCCATAGTTATTGTCATTACAATGATAACTGCAACAATAGCTCCTAATAGATGTTCTATAAGAGTTTTTACCTTTTCGTAAGCAGTCTCACCATAATTCCTTGTAACCTTTATATCAACATTGCCGGGGATAAGGTAACCTTTAAGATTGTTTATTTTTTCCATTACTCTATCTGATACAACTACAGAGTCACTTCCCTTTCTTTTAGACAAAGAGATAGTTACTGCCTGAATTTTATCAAAGGTAACAGCTTCATTAAACCCTATTACATGGTACTGATCGGGTGTATCCACACCATCTACAACATTTGCAACATCCCTTAGATACACAGGCTTACCATTGAATACTGATACAACAAGATTTTTTACCTCATTGACATCCTTAAAATACCCTCCAGTTGAGACATAGATATTTTTCTGCCCATCACTTATCTCTCCAGCATTCAAAGATATATTTGACATGGACAAAGCACCATAAAGTCTGAAAAGATCTATCCCATAGGATTTCATAACTGAAAAGTTAGGCTCAACCTTTACAACTCTCTTGTAACCACCAATTATTTTTGTCTCCGAAACATCATCTATCTCTTTAACTTTCTGTTCAATTTCAGCAGCCAGCTCCCTCAATTTAGAACCATCCAGATCCTTTGAAAAAAGTGTCAATGCTAACTGTGGTACATCATCAATAGACATCTTTTTTACAATTGGATGCAAAACACCCTGTGGCATTCTGTCTATATTATAATCAATCTTAGTTTTTAATTTGGTAATACTCTTCTCTTCATCCTCTCCAACTTTAAACCTCACAGTTACCATACCTACATCATTCATCGATGTTGAATAAACATATTCAACCCCAGGTATTTCCCACATAAGTTTTGACAAAGGCTCAGTTACTGTTTTCTCAACATCCCCTGCTTTTGCTCCTGGATAAGGTATTATAACGTCAACCATTGGAACAACTATCTGAGGTTCTTCCTCCTTTGGTGTAAAGATAACTGCCATTAACCCCATAAATAGTGTTGCAATAACAAGAAGAGGGGTTATTTTAGATCGCAAAAAAGCCTTTGCAAGCTTACCAGCTATCCCATGTTTTATAATATCAACCTCTGCTTCTGGATCTATACTACAATCTTTTTTATCTTTATCCAATACTTCCATCTACCCCTCCAAAAGATCTCCTGATTTGATATTATCAGTGTTTTTTTCCACAATTTTTTCCCCACCGTTTAAGCCACTAATTATTTCTACCTTATCTCCTATAGCATCACCTGTCTTTACAATTCTCATATCAGCCTTGCCACCTACATTAACAAAAACAACCGACAATTGTCCTCTCATTGTCACAGCTGATTTCGGAACCATTATAGACTCCTTATTACCATCTGCAAAAAGAGCAACCGTATAAGCTCCAACAGGGATGTCATCTATCGCAGAAGATTTGATTTTAAAATTTCTTGTCATAGGATCAACATTTGGACTGATTTCAACTATTTTTGATTTAAAACTTTTACCAACAGAATCAACTTTTATAAATAATTCATCACCAACTTTAACTTTACCAATGGCAGATTCTGGAACATATGAATAGATAACATTTCTGTTTGATCCAATTTTCAATACAGGTTGTCCAGGGGCAGCAAGATTACCAACATCTACTAACTTTTCCAGAACAATTCCATCAAAGGGAGCTATAACTTTTGTATATCCAGCATACACAGAAGCCTCACCCTTACCAGCAAGAGCCTGATTCTTTTTAACATTTGCCTGATTCATCCTTTCCTTTGCTAAATTAACCCCACTTTCAGCGGATGCTTTGGCCTCTTTTGCCATTTTATATTGGGCTTCAACCTGATCAAACTCCTGTTTACTTATAGATTCATTTTTAAGAAGATTCTGGTACCTTTTGTAGGTTTTCTCAGCCAGTTCATACTGAGCATTTGCCTGTCTTAACTGTTCTTCTGCAATTTTAAGACCTATTTTACTCTGCTCTATTGCATTATCTGCCTCAGCCACATAGCTTTCAGCTAATTTTAGCTTTTCCTGTATCTCTTGACTGCTAACTTCAAACAAAACAGCACCCTTCTTAAATCTCATACCCTCTTTATAGTTAATATTAGTTATATACCCTATAACCTTTGGTGTTATAGCCACCATATCTTCCGCAGATACTGTACCTGAAAATTCTCTATAAACAGGCAACTGCTCCTTCTGAACATTTACAAAAGATACCTTATGTTTTTGTACCTCTGCTTTCTTTATATTTTCATCTTTGTTCCCACCACAAGCAATAACTGATCCTATAAGTACCAATAATAATATTCTAAGCATTTATAACCCCCTTATTCTAATTTAATATCCCTACTGTCTTGTAAAGTCTTGCCTTACTCTCTATAAGCTCATATTCAGCATTATAAAGACCCAATTCTGCATTTTTAACATCAAATTCTCTATCCAGAAGATCAGTGATCTTTGCTAAACCTTCTTTAAATCTGCTTTCTGTAATTTTAAGAGCAATTCTTGCTGCATCCAGAGCCTTTTTATTGGATTCAACCTTTTTTTCTGAAGCAATTATTGAATAGTAAGCATCCTTAACCTCTGTTTTTATCTCATTTTTTTTATCCATTATTTTATGATTAAAGGCTATATAGCTGCTCTTTGTTTCAGAAATCCTGTTTTTATCACCAAAACCTGAAAAGAGATTTAAGTTTAACATCGCTCCAATAGTAAAACCATTACCTGAGTTTCCAAATATTGTACTATCGTTCATTTTATAATTTGCAAAGGCAACAATTTCTGGCAAAAAATTCATCTTACTCTTTCTATTTTCATAATCGTAAACCTTTGCATAGTTTTCCATCACCTTTAAATCTTTTCTGTTATCCATGGCAATCGCAATATACTCATCAACCGTCTTATCCACATTAATATTGATATCACTCCATATAATAGAAACAGATTCATTTAAATCAAGAAGCCTCTCTAAAAATGAATTTGAAATTTCAACCTGTTTTTTTGCTTCTGCAAGATAAGCCTCACCCAAACTAACCCTTGATTCTGAAACCAGAAGGTCACTTTTCACTAATAAACCATTTTTATAAAAGTCCTCTGTCATATCTTTATATCTTCTTGTCCTGATTAAAGAATTTTCTGTAACTTCCACACTTTTTTCAGCTAAAACCTTTCCATAATAAGCTTTTACAAGGTTGTACAATAACTCCTGTTTAACAGCATCAAAAACCGATAAAGAGGCATTGTACATCTCCTTTGCCTGCATGGAACCAAAATAAACCTTACCATTCATCATAATTGGCTGAATAATCTCCAATTTAGTTTCAAAATTTTTGACAGTATCAGGATCAGCCATCTTTGCCATGTAGGAGTTGTTAAATTTCCCCTGAGAAATTTTAGAAAAGGCTGCTGAAGCAGGTTCATCTGTGCTAATAAATGTTTCAGAAAAATTTATTTTTGGCAAGAAATTGCCATTAGCCTGATTTAACCTGTATTTGGAGACATTTGTCTCCTCCTCATAAGATTTTATAATGCTATTCTTTTCCAGCAACATCTTTTTTGCATCTTCAAAACTTAATTGAATAGCATAAATATTCGATGTTAAAAATATAAAAAACAGATAATAAACAAACTTCATCTAATCCTCCATCAACGATTTTACCATTCTAGCTATCTTATCATCCTTTACAAAATAACATATCTGAGTTCCAGATCTTTTACCCTCTATAATATCAAAATTTCTTAACAGAGCTAAATGCCTGCTAGCTGATGCCTGCCTGATACCCAACCCTTCACTTATCTTACTAACAGAACATTCATTGCCAAGAAGTCCCATAACTATTTGTAGTCTAATGGGATGCCCCAAAATTTTAAGCTGTTCAGAAACATTTTTTACATTCACAGAACACCTCCAATAATCAAATATACATATATATGAATATTTGTCAACAGTAAGATAAAATTTTACCAAAAATAATGCAACCTATTTTTTATATTATACTAAAATTAAGTTCTCAAAAAAGATCTCTAAAAAATAGTTTTATCACATATAAGAGTGCAAAAGATTAACCTCTTAGAGCATTTATAGGATCGGTTTTTGAAGCATTATAAGACGGGTATATACCTGAAAAAATCCCAACTAAAAAAGACATTAGACCAGAAAAAATTAAACCATAAATTGAAATAACCACAGGGAGATTGGCGATCTTAAATGCCACAATACTAACAACAATACCTGCAACAATCCCTATCAAACTACCTACTACACCTATGATTCCAGACTCAAGAAGAAACTGTCTAAAGATATCTATCTTTCTCGCCCCTACAGCCCTTCTTATCCCAACTTCAGTCTTTCTAAGGCTTACTGAAAGTATCATTATGGAAAATATACCGAGACCACCTATCAGGTAAGCTATGCCAGCAGTTATAGTGCCAAGAAATGTAACTATAGAAACTGTCTCATTTTGTATCTGCATTACATCTACAGGATTAATCACAGTAAAATCATCCTTTGCATCTCCATAAAGTCTGTGATTATTCCTCAATATTTTCACAATGTCAGCTTTTATAGACTCAAAAACATTCCAATCCGATATAATAACCTCTACCCCATCTATGTAGTCTAAATTCGCAGCCCTTCGCATAAAAGTTGTAATAGGGATGTAGACCATATCATCCATATTTGTTCCATTAAGATCAGATCCTTTTTCCTCCAAAATACCAACAACTTTAAATGGTGCTCTGTATATTAAAATTGTTTTACCTAATGCGTCATCTTTGCCAAATAATTTATTTTTCACTTCACTGCCGATAATACATACCTTATCCATAAACATTTTATCATCTTGATTTAAAAATCTACCACTTTTTGTGGAGAGTTTTTTTAATTCAAAATAGTTAACATCTACACCAAGAATCGAAGTAGCTGCATTATTCATTTCATAACGGACAACACCTCCCCTCTTCACATAAGGGGAAACATCCTTTACCCCAACAACATTGTTTCTTATCATTTCCGCATCCCTTAACTTCATAGTCTTTGCTTTTTCAAGAACACCACCCTTCCCATGCCTCATAAGTCTACCAGCAGCAACCGTAATTGTATTTTCTCCAAACTTTGAAATCTCTGATTCTACCTTTACTTTCAAAGATCTGGATATATTATTCACTAAAACCAGAGAAAAAGCCCCTAATAAAACACCAAAAACTGCAAGGGCAGTTCTGACTTTGAAAGATTTAAACACTCCATGAACAATCTTTAAATACAAGAAAATTTTAAAAAACATTTTATACCCTTATAGCCTTTATTGGATCTATTTCAGAAGCCTTCTTGGCTGGACCAACACCGAAAACTAAAGCCAAAACAATGGAAACAAATAACGAGATAAAAAATACATGATATGAAATAACTACTTCAAAAACTTTGAAACTAGAAACTATCCTGGCAATAACAAAACCACCAAGAAATCCAACCATGGCACCAAATATTGTTATTATGAAAAATTCAAATATGAATTGTAGAAAAATATCATTTTTATGGGCACCAATAGCTCTTCTAATACCTATCTCTTTTATCCTCTCTGTTACTGAAATCAGAAAAAGGTTTGCCATTACAAAACCACCAACACTAACAGTAATTATGGTAATTATCGTTAAAAAAGCGATCAAGGCTCCTCCTATAGCAACAAAAAACTTTAAAAC
>JAIWOA010000152.1 GCA_020217115.1 Calditerrivibrio sp.
ATAACATGATCATTTATCTTTATTGCATAGGTTTTTTGTTTACCTTTTTCACCTACACCCCAAACAAGAAAAATTGTTCCAATAAATGATGCTATAACTATCCATAAAAAAATCGATAATATCTTTTTTTGATTACGAAAATGTCTTAACATAACAACCTCAATATCGTTTTTAAATAAAAGCCCGACAGGGTTGCTCCGGCACATGAACAAACTGCTGCCGTTGCTTCCTTCCAGACCTGGCGGGGTTCACAGCCAGTCCATTGCAGAGTCCCCATCGAGCTATTAATACCCATCAAATATAGTTGATGGACTAACGGAGAGGGCGGGATTTGAACCCGCGGTAGGGTATCACCCTACACACGCTCTCCAGGCGTGCTCCTTAAACCGGGCTCGGACACCTCTCCCTGAGAAAGGGATATATACCAATAAAAATTATATTTGTAAATAAGTTTTTATCTTTTACTTCCAGTTAGGAAGATAATATTTTGTAATTTATTTTTTAAATATTTACAAATTATTCTTTTATAATATATTTTATTAAGATGAAAAATTTTATCCATTGTACGTTGTTTTTAATATTTTTGTTAGCATCTAACAATCTTTTTTCCTCCGATAGTTTCAAAATACTTTCCCCTTCAGACTATGTAAAGTTACCTCAGGATCTTTTTTCAAAGAAGGATTTCAAATCTCAATGGTGGTATTTTACTGGAAATGTTAAAGATGAAAAAGGGAGAGATTTTGGCTACCAGTTTACTATTTTTGAGGTAGGGGTCTCAAAAAAGATCTTTAAAAGCAAATTTGCCCCCAATCGTCTTTATATACTCCATATGGCAATAAGCGATTTAAAAAATATGAACTATTTTTTTACGGATGACACAGACAGAGGTTCCTTTGGTAGCAGCTATTCTTCTTCTGACAATCTTTCGATAAAGCTTAAAAATTGCTCATTAAATGGTGATCTTGATAAGATGAATATACGATGTTTTAAAGACAATTTTGGTATCGATCTTCAGCTTTTAGCTGAAAAAAAAGCTATTTTAAATGGGAAAAATGGGTATTCAAATAAGCTTAAAGGTTGCCTTTCCTGTGCATCCCTTTACTTTTCCATAACAAGGATGTCCACAAGAGGTACCCTAAAAATAGACAACAGTTCCTTTACAGTAAATGGTACAAGCTGGTTTGACAGGGAGATAAACTCTGACTACGATGCTAAATTGATAAAGGGGTGGGATTGGTTTTCCATACAATTGGAGAATGGTTACGATCTTATGATATACAGAATAAGAAGAACTGATGGGGCTATAGACAATTCATCTTATGCAGTGCTAATTGACAAGGATGGGAATAGTGAAGAATTGGACTTTGGCCAAATAAAGCTCTCATCTTCATCTCTATGGAGATCAAAAAAGACTGGTGCCAAATATCCTCTTATATGGGATATAGAGATACCTTTTAAAAATATAAAGCTTAAAGTAAAACCTTTGTTAGAAAATCAAGAGTTTGTATCTATACGTTCGACATTCAACTATTACTGGGAAGGATCTGTAAAAATAGAGGGGACTGTTTCTGGCAAAGGATATCTCGAGATGACAGGTTATTAAAAATGGAGAAATTATATGCTTGAGTTATTGAATGTGAAAAAAAATTATGGGGAACTTGAGGTTTTAAAGGGTATAAATTTAAAAGTTAATCGGGGTGATTTTGTTGCAATTGTTGGTAGATCTGGCTCTGGTAAAACCACCATGTTAAACCTCATCGGTGGCATAGATACCCCTGACAGCGGATCTATACTTCTCAATGGTGAAGATATTACTAAGTTTGGTGAAAATCAGCTGGCACTTTACAGACGAAGGGAGGTAGGATTCATTTTCCAATCTTTCAACCTTTTACCAAATCTGACAGTATACGAAAATATCAGAATTCCTCTACTTTTAAATAAAAAAGATCAGTCTTCAATAAAAACTGTTGCAGAAACAATAAAAATAGCTGACAAACTACATAAATATCCAGGTCAACTCTCTGGAGGTGAACAGCAGAGGGTAGCTATAGCAAGGGGGATAGTTCACAACCCTTCCATCCTTTTGTGTGATGAACCAACGGGGAACCTTGATTCACATAATTCCGAAATAATAATAAACCTTATTTCAGAAATAAACCAGAAGTTTGGTACAACTGTGCTACTAATAACCCATGAAAAGGGGATTGCAGACTCTGCTAGAAGCAAAATCGAGATAAAAGATGGGGAGATCCTTTGATAAAGATGCTAACTTTGTATTTAAATATAATTTTCAGAAATATTATGAAGGAGAAGCTTTTCAATATTGTTGCAATCATAGGGATTGCATCTGGTGTAGCCCTATTTCTCTCTGTATATTCAACCACCGAATCTGCTGTAAAAAGCTTCAAAGACAGTGTGGACTTTTTTTCTGGAGTAAAATACACAATAAGGGGAAATGGGAAAAATTTTATTGAAGAGGAGATCTATGAAAAGATTCTGGCAGAAAATGTAGATATTTCACCTGTTATAACACTGAGTGGCAAGATCAAAGATACTAACAGACCGATAGTTTTAAATGGGATAGATATATTCAAATCGATAAGAAATGGAGCCTTTGATGGTAATAATTTTGAGGGGGATCTAAAGGATTTCTTTGATCTACCATCTGTAATAATTTCAGGGAAGCTTCTCTCTGAAAATAATAAAAATATTGGAGACAACATATCAATATACATTGAAGATAAACTATACAATTTTAAAATAGCAGGAATAGTAAGTCGAGAAGACTTTCCAAAACATATTCTACTTATGGATATAGCCCAAGCTCAAGAAAATCTCGGCCTTCTGGGGTATATCTCTCAGATAGATACCTATGATGAAATAGATAAAGTGATATTGCCACCCGGTTTAATACTGGAAGAAAGGGATGATATATTTGAGAATCGGAAGGATCTTATAAAGTCATTTAACTATAACCTCTTTTTCATAAGCCTTATAGCCATGTTGGTGGGATTCTTTCTCATGTTTAATACAGTTTTGATAACTGTAATCAGAAGAAAAACTGAGGTAGGTATTTTGAGGGCAATCGGTTTCATGAAAAGGGAAATAATATATCTATTCATGTTTCAATCTATCATAATAGGGGTTGTAGGCTCAATCTTAGGGTTGTTGTCAGGGAGCATTATTTCAGGTTTTTCCATGAAAATGGCAGAAAAAACAATATCTACTGTCTATGAAATAGTAAGCATAGATGTTAACATATTAAGTATAAAATATTTCATAGTAGCTCTTTTAACTGGAGTAACAATATCTGTTGTGGCATCTATACTTCCAGTGTATGAAGCCTCAAAGATCGAGCCGATCAATGCGATAAAAGACCTGAAGATAACAAATGGGATGAGTCAGAAAAAACTTTTCCTTTCTGGACTAATTTTCGTTACTACAGGGATATCCCTATCCGTTTATGAATTTTTAAAACAACCATTTGAAATACCCCTTTTTACATACTCGGGGACAATACTTTTACTTTTAGGTTTTACATTAATAACCCCATATTTTATAAAATTTATCTCTGAGATCATAAATAATCTATCCCGAAAAACTAATTTTCTACCTATAAAGATTGCGGAAAGCCTCATATCTACTAATATATATAGATTCTCCATTGCAGTCATATCAGTGGCAGTAAGCTCTGCCCTTGTCATCAGTATTCTGGTACTGATCTTTTCTTTCAGAACCACATTGAGTAGATGGATTGATAAAAATATAGATGCAGATATCTATATAAAACCACTTTCCTGTACCTCAAATTTCTGTTTTGATATAATTTCTAAAGATATCTTTAAAAATATCTCTGCCATAGAAGATATTGGGAAGATAAATAGATTTAGAGTTATACCTTCAAAACTAAATGGTAAAGATGTTTTGATAGGTTTTGGTGATGTAGACCTTATAATGAATAAAAGAGGGGTGGGAAAATATTCCCTTACAAACGACGCAGCAGTTTCTGATCATCTGGCAAGAAAATATTCATTAAAAGTAGGATCAACTCTGGAACTATCTACACCAAAAGGTTTAAAACTATTCAAAGTAAGAGAGATTTTCCAGAGTTTTTCATCCACAAAGGGGCTGATTATCCTCGACAGATTCTGGTTAAATAAATTATGGGGTGAAGATACAGAAAATCAGATCAGTGTATATCTCAATAATCCCCAAAAGATCAACGAAATTACCGAAGAGGTACGTGCAAAGGTTTCAAATTATGCTGTTGATATTTCGAACAATAGGGAATTAAGGGAAAACATACTAAAAACCTTTGATCAGAGTTTTGCCATAACAAGGGGGATACAATTCATTGCCCTCGTGGTATCAATTATAGGTGTGTTAAACACAATAACTGCAATTGTATGGGAAAACAAAAGAGATATCAATATATTATACTATTTAGGTGCTGACAGGTGGACTATAAATGGGATATTTTTACTCACATCCTTTATATCTGGTATTCTTGGAGCTATATTAGGGATATCTTTAGGAGGAGTTCTTGTATTTATGATTATAAAAGTTGTTAACATTATATCTTTTGGTTGGGAAATTTCTATCTATATACCATATCTTTCAGCAATTTTTGTTGTATCCAGCATAGTATTCCTCACTGTATTAACAGGATTTTATCCTTCAATAATCATGAAGAAGATAAATAAAAGTAGATCTTTTGAGTAGGGGAATTTTTTTGAACTAATAGATAAAAAAAAGTGCCCGAGACCGGAATCGAACCGGTACAGATATCGCTATCCGCAGGATTTTAAGTCCTGTGCGTCTACCAATTCCGCCACTCGGGCAACCTTGAAAAAATATGTTATACAATTTTACGAGAAATGTCAATAAAATCTAATTTATATGGTGGCTATTATTGAAAATATTAGACTATGATATATCTGTCATTGCGAGTGGAGAAACATTGAGTTTTGGAATTGCTGCGGCACTTCGTGCATCGCAATGGCAGAAAATAGACATGGGATTGCCGCAGGGTTAAAATGACTTTATATATCACCATAATAAATATTTGATTTTCTACTCTTTTTGATTTAAATTGTATCTATAGAGGTAAAATTATGAAAAAACTCCCAATAGGTATTCAGACCTTT
>JAIWOA010000153.1 GCA_020217115.1 Calditerrivibrio sp.
GGTGATGTGAGGGATAAGGAAAGGCTTTACAGAGCTTTTTATGGGATAGATTATGTTGTACATGCTGCAGCATTAAAACAGGTTCCAGCTGCTGAATATAACCCCTTTGAGGTTATAAAGACCAATATACTTGGAGCTCAGAATGTAATTGAAGCTTGTATAGATAACAATGTAAAAAAGGTTGTGGCTCTTTCTACAGACAAGGCTGCTATACCGATTAATCTTTACGGTGCAACAAAGTTGTGTTCTGACAAGCTTTTTGTAGCTGGAAATGCCTATGCCGGGGGCAGGGTGACAAAATTTGCTGTTGTGAGGTATGGGAATGTCCTTGGTAGCAGAGGTTCTGTATTACCACTTTTTTTGAAACAAAAAAATGAGGGTGTGGTAACTATAACAAACAGGGATATGACAAGGTTCTGGATTACTTTACCTAAAGCTGTGGATCTTGTGGTAAAGGCCTTCAGATACACTACCGGTGGAGAGATATTTGTACCAAAAATACCAAGTATGAAGATGATCGATTTTGCAGAAGCAATTGCACCTGAGGCTGAAATAAAAGAGATAGGTATAAGACCCGGTGAAAAGATGCATGAGGTTATGATCCCTGAGGATGATGCAAGGCATACAAGGGAATATTCAGATCATTTCAGGATTATACCAGAATTTTTAAACTGGGAGGCTCCGAAGGATTTCGGTAATGGTGGGAAAAAATTACCTGATGGTTTTTCCTATAGGAGTGACAATAATAATTGGTGGTTGACAAAAGATGAATTATTAAAGATTATAAGTGAGCTAAAAATTTAGATATCTGGAGATAAAATGTATAATATACCCTACGGAAGACAATTTATCGATGACGACGATATTAGTGAGGTTTGTAGGGTACTCAGATCTCCCTTTCTTACAACAGGTCCTGCAATCGGTTTTTTTGAAGAGGAGCTTTGTAGAAGAACTGGCGCTAAGTATGCTTTGGCTGTTTCCAGTGGTACAGCTGCTCTGCATCTGGCTTCAATGACCCTTATTAACAAAGGGGATAGAGTCATTACCACTCCAAATTCCTTCGTGGCTACTTCAAATTCGATACTCTACGCTGGTGGTATCCCATTCTTTTCCGATATAGGTGAAGATGGAAATATAGACCTTGAAAAGGTAATCGATATTCTCAGAAAGGATAAAACAATTAAAGCCCTTTATGTTGTGAATTTCAGCGGTAATCCTGTAGACTATGAAAAATTAAAGTATATAAGGGAGAATTTTGACATAAAGATACTTGAAGATTCTGCCCATGCTCTGGGTGCAATTTCTGGCAATTTTAGAGTTGGTAGCTGTAAATACTCCGACTGCTCTATATTTTCATTTCACCCTGTAAAACATATTACAACTGGAGAGGGTGGTGCTATTACAACCAATGACGAAAAAGTTTACGAAAAGCTGATCAGATTAAGATCCCATGGAATATTAAGAGAAGATTTTCAGAATACAGATATGGCCTATGATAAAGATGGTAATTTGAATCCCTGGTACTATGAGATGACAGATCTGGGTTTTAATTATAGAATTACAGATTTTCAGGCTGCTCTGGGGATAAGTCAGCTGAAAAAACTGGATATTTTTATAAAAAGAAGAAAAGAAATTGCAAAGGTATACGATAATTTTTTTGAAAGATCTGGTTATATTTCCCCTTTATATAAATACAACGAAAATTCATCATACCATCTCTATGTTGTAAAAATAGATTTTAAAAAGCTTAAGATAAGTAAGGGGAAATTTTTTCATTTAATGCGGGAAAGGGGTATTTTTTTACAATTGCATTATATACCTATAAACCTTCATCCATACTATCGTGGACTGGGTTATGGAGAGGAAGAATTACCCCTCATGTACGATTATTACGAAAAAGCTGTGAGTCTTCCAATATTTTACGATCTTACCGATGAAATGCAGAACTATGTTTGTGAAAGTATGCGTAGAATTCTGGAGGATTTACAATGAGAGTCTGTTCTGTTATTCAGGCAAGGTTGTCGTCAAGCAGATTACCAGCAAAGGTTTTAAAACATTTACCATTCAACTCAGATATTACGGTACTTCAGCAGGTTATCAGGAGAGTAAAAAGATCTAAATCTGTAGATGATATAGTAGTTGCCACCACTAACGAACCAGAGGATTTAAAGATTGTCGATATTGCTGAAGCTGAATTGGTAAGGTGGTTTAGAGGAAGTAAAGAGGATCTCCTTGAAAGGTACTATTTTGCTGCAAAAGAGTCAAAGGCTGATGTTGTAGTAAGAATTACCAGCGATTGCCCATGTATAGATTCATATATCATAGATAGAATGGTGGATAAACATATTCAGGATGATGCTGACTACACATCTAATTGTCATATAAGAACTTTTCCCCATGGAATTGATGTTCAGGTGGCAAATATTTCTGTGGTTGAGGAGGCTTATTTAAAGGCTAATAAAAAATATGAACGTGAGCATGTATTCCCTTACATTTATGAAACCTGCAAAGATAGATTCAAAATATCTCATTTATTGGCAGAAGAGGATGAAAGAGGGGAAGATATACGAATTACAATCGATACATTGGAGGATTATATCCTGGTTTGTACTGTATTTGACTATTTGTATGACAGGGACAACTTTTTTGGTTGTAAAGATATCGTTACTTTATTCAAAAATAAGCCATGGTTAAAGTATATAAATCAGAAAATAGTGCAGAAAAAAAACTTTGAAGATTTAGAAGAGGAGTTAAAGGAGGCCATTAAAATATTAGAGCTTCAGGAGCTTTACAGATCTTCAGAAATACTGAAAAGATTCAGGGTTAAAATATGAAATTTATCTGGAAATTCCCATTTGATCTGGATCATATTGACAGAGTTGCCATATTAACTGAAGGTGGTAGAGGTATAGGGTATGGACATATTACAAGATCTGTTGCCGTTGTACAGTATTTGAAGGAGTTTGGTCTTAGTGTGGATATGTTTGTGAGGGGGGATGGTATCAAAGGGGTATTTTTTGAAGGTGAAAAATATATTGAACAGGATTGGCTAATTAATCTGGAGGAGATAGGTGTAAGTGATAATACAGCTGTTTTTGTAGATTCCTATTTTGCAGACATTAAATTGTATAATAAAATATATAGTACTACAAAAAAATTGATAATCTTTGATGATTATTGCAGATTAAAATATGACGTGGGATATGTATTGAATCCTGTCGTTGAAAAAGATTTTTACAGTGGTTATGATAAAGTCCTTTATGGGGAAGACTTTATATTTTTAAGAAAAGGTTTCTGGAATGTAAAAAATAGGGTAAAAAATGGAGATATAAGACATATTTTGATAACTTTAGGTGGAAATCCTCAAAAAGATCTCATAAGATCTATTGTGGAAAAGATTGAAGGTAATTTTAATACCCTGGATATAAAAATTTTATCAGACCCTGTGGAGGGGATAAATGGAGATTTTACAGGTTTTGTGGATTCAAAGGGGATGGCAGATCTTTTGTTTCGGGCTGATATGGCAATCTCAGCAGGTGGTCAGACACTCCATGAACTCTTTTATATGAAAGTACCAACAATCATGATAAAATTGGCTGAGAATCAGGAATATAATATCAGATTTTATGAGAAAAGGGGTTTTGTTAGGGGGAATGTTGATAATGTCGCATCTTATATTGCTAAAAAAAGATCTGATAGCTTACCTCAGGGTAAAAATTTTTTTTAATAAAAGTCCCCTGCATTTTAATTTATGGTTAAATTAGTGATAAAAAGCCGATCTTTTTTTCGAGAAAAAAATTTGACTTGAGCTTAAAAGATAATTATAATTAAATAAATATAGTTATCGGTGATAAATATGAACAAATATAACAGGATAATCCTTCATTCAATAGAGAAGCTGATCCCAATGTTTGGAGCTTTTTAGAAAATGCACCAGAGGGTGTTACTGTACATTATATTGATAAAGGTGATGTTTTATTTCGAGGGGACTATTTTTTGATGAAAGTAAGGAAACTTTTGAAAATATATATATGCTTGAATAAAAGGATTGTGGAATTATTTTTTAAAAATTGGAGTTATAGTTATGTTTAAGAAATCAAGCACTTTTATAATTGCAGAGCTTTCTGCCAATCACGGTAAGGATATTAATATAGCAAAAGATACTATTTATGCAATGAAGGAGGCTGGGGCAGATGCTGTAAAGCTTCAAACCTATACACCAGATACAATCACCATAGATTGTAATAATGAATATTTTCAGATTAAGCAGGGGACCTTATGGGATGGAAAGACACTATATGAGCTTTACAAAGAGGCTTATACTCCATGGGAATGGCATTATGATCTCAAAGATCTTGCAGAAAAGCTCGGGCTTGTATTCTTTTCTACACCCTTTGACAAGACATCTGTGGATTTTCTTGAGACGCTAAAGGTACCTATGTATAAAATCGCATCCTTTGAGATTACAGATATACCTTTGATAGAATATGTTGCATCAAAGGGGAAGCCCATTGTAATATCCACAGGTATTGCTACACTTGAAGATATAGAGCTTGCCGTTGATGCCTGCATAAAAAATGGATGTACTGATATAACACTGTTAAAATGTACATCTGCCTATCCTGCTCCACTGGAAGAGGCAAACCTCCTTACAATTCCAGATATGAAAAAAAGATTTGGGGTAAGGGTTGGACTGTCAGATCACACCTCAGGGATATCTGCACCCATAGCGGCAGTTGCCCTTGGGGCTGAAATGGTGGAAAAACACTTTATTCTCGATAGAAAATTTGGTGGACCTGATGCACCATTTTCACTTGAACCAATGGAATTTGCAGAGATGGCAAAGGCTATAAGGGATGTGGAAAAGGTTCTTGGTAAAGTAACATATGAGATTTCACCAAAAGTAGAAAAAAGTAGGGTATTTAGTCGCAGTCTTTTTGCAGTTAAAGATATTCAATCTGGTGAGATATTTACCGAAGATAATGTAAGATCCATAAGGCCGGGTTATGGTTTACATCCAAAATATTTTAAAGATATACTGGGTAAGAGATCGAAGAGATTTATAAAAA
>JAIWOA010000154.1 GCA_020217115.1 Calditerrivibrio sp.
CATTTGATCAGATGGATATCGATTTAATAAACAGATTTTCATTAGATTTTCTAAAGAGATATAAAGCTATACCAATATATGAGGATGATGAAGCAATCTCTGTGGTCACAGATGATCCCTTTGACAGTGCAATGATTGAGTATTTTGAAAAAAATAGTGGTAAAAGAGTTAATTTGTCTGTGGGTAACATAGATAATATAGAGGAGATTCTTAATAGGCTTAATGTTAAAATCAGATCTGCTCTATCTGAGTTTATTAATGGAATAAAATTTGAAATTGGCAAAAGGTACGATTTTATTATCCATAAAGATAAAACAGAGGTAAATCTTTTTCATAATGGGATGTTAGAAAGTTTATCTGAGATAAATATGGGGATTTCTGAAGATGAATTAACACTATTATTAGGTAAAATTGGGGATTTTATTTACAAAACTTACCGATGTAGGGATGCATATTTTTTTACATGTTACAAAATTGAGCCCTTCGATGGGGTAGCATTTTCAGATTTTAAAAGTATAGGGTCCAATACTATTTTTTACAGTGACATGCCTGTTAATGGCTATAAATATATAACTAATAGAGAGTTATCTGGACTCGATATAGTTAAATTAGATTAAGGGGTAGGGTATGGCAAAGATAGATGCATTTTTCAAATATATGATGGAAAATAATTGTAGTGACCTCCATTTAAGTAGCGGTTGCAAGCCCCTCGTCAGGAAACATGGTGAACTTGAGGAGATAAAATATCAGGAACTTACAAATGAAATTTTACAGATGTTACTATTTGAAATTTTGAATGAGGATCAGAAAAAGAGATTTTTAGAGAAAAAAGACCTCGATTTTGCTTACGAAATTCCGGGTGCTGCAAGATTTAGAGCAAACTATTTTTATCAAAAGAGAGGTATTGCAGCTGTTTTCAGAATAATACCTTCAAAAATACCCTCTGCCGAAGAGTTGGGTCTCCCCCCACAGTTTTTGAAGTTTGCTAATCTTTCGAGGGGGCTTGTTGTTGTTACAGGTCCTACGGGAAGTGGTAAATCTACAACACTTGCAGCAATTATAGATTATATAAACAGAAACAGAAAGGATCATATTTTGACGATAGAGGATCCTGTAGAATTTGTTCATGAAAGTAAAGGTTGTCTTGTAAATCACAGAGAGGTGGGTAGCATGACTGAATCCTTTAGCTCTGCCCTCAGGGCTGCCTTGAGGGAGGATCCCGATGTGATACTTGTGGGGGAGATGAGGGATCTTGAGACAATAGAACTTGCAATTACTGCTGCTGAAACTGGACACCTTGTATTCGGTACTTTACATACCAATTCTGCTCCAAAGACAGTTGATCGTATAATAGATGCTTTCCCTTCTGGTCAACAGGCACAGATAAGGGCAATGTTATCAGAATCTTTAAAGGGTGTTATTTCCCAACAGCTTTTAAAACGATCTGACAAACCTGGTAGAATAGCTGCCCTTGAGATAATGGTTGTCAATAGTGCTATTTCAAATCTTATAAGGGAAGGGAAGATTTTTCAGATACCTTCTATTATGCAAACTGGTAAAGCTGATGGGATGCAGATGATGGACCAGGTTATTATGGATTATCTTATGAATAAGTTAGTTTCCCCAGAAGAGGCTTACCTAAAAGCCAACGATAAAAAGATGTTTGAAAAGTTTTTACAACAGTAATGGATGGATTATCTTTATACAAGATCGTAAGTTATCTTAAAAGTATGAAGGAACCAGCCTTAAATAAGGTTATATCAAGTGGAAGTTTGATATATTTTATACTTTTTTATGGTGGTAAAAATATTTATCTCTCCTTTGACACAAAAGGGGGGGAGATATTTTTTGCCGATAATGCATCTGAGGGTAAAGAAGTTTTTAGTAAGATAAATAACTCAAGAATCGTTAGTATAAAACAGAGGGGATATGACAGGTTATTTTATTTTAAATTGGCAAAAAACAGACATTCTGGTAACGTAGATTATTTTAAAGTAGTTTTTGAGGTTGTGGGTGGTAATTCCAATCTGATTCTTCTGGATGGAGAAAATAGGATTTTATACACCTTTTCGGATAAAAATATAGATATTGATAGGGCATTGAAAATTGGTAACAAATATACCCCTTATAAGTCCAACAAAGCTCAATCCATTGATAATATAGATGAAAAAAAATTTACAAGTTTTTCTTTTTTAGAGGGTTTTTACAAAAAAACTGCTGAATATCTGGACAATATCTATAAGATGAACAATTTTGACCTTAATAGAACGTTAGTTTTTGCAAGAAACTATTTAGAGGACGGTTTTTTATACCTTGATGAAGGTGGTAAAGCTTATCCATTCCCTATTTATGATAAAATTGATAAGATAGATATTAGAGATTATCGTGGTTATAGAAAGATCAAAAATTCTGATTATATATCCAGATACAACAGATTGATCTCCAATAAGATCAGGAAAAAAACAGAACTTCTGGAAAAGTTAAAGCTGGAACTTGAGGAAGCAAAGAATTTTGGTATGCATTACGAAAAAGCAGATATTTTAAAAAATAACTTGCATCGTATTGATGAAGCAGTTAAAACAGGTATCTTTTATAAATATAAAGATGATGGTGTAGAAGAGGTTAAGCTATCAATAAAGGTTGAAAATCTGGATGATTATATCAAAAAACTCTACAATTTGTCCAGAAAATTGGAAAGAAGTATACCTATGCTGGAAAAGAGGATAAAGGAGATTGAAGGTGAACTACTTTTTTTTAATAATTTGAAGTTTTATCTGGAAAATAAAGAATTATCTGAAAAGGAGATCAGAAGAGCATTGTTCAAGAATGTTGACCCAAAAATAAACCAGCCTGCAAAAAAGGTTAAAAGATATCTTATTTACAAGAATGGGAATGCAACAATTTATGTTGGTAAAAATAGTGTTGGTAACGATGAAATACTCAAAATATCTGCACCAGAGGATCTGTGGTTTCATGTTAAGGATCTCCCCTCATCCCATGTGATACTAAAAATGGACAGTTTTTTTTATGAAGATTTATTGATATTTGCGGCTCAGATAACTGCTTTTTTTAGTAAGTTTTCTTTAGAGGAAAAGGTACTGGTTGATTATACACAAAGAAAATTTGTAAAAAGGGTTAAGGGTACACCGTCAGGATTTGTTATATACGATAATTTTAAGACACTCGTTGTGAGACCAGCCTCTCCCGAATCACTAAATTTTATTCAGGTGGATGTATGAAAAAGAGTTTTCTCCATTATTTTATAAAGTCAAGCTCCGGTATCATGGTAAGTAGAGTATTTGGACTTGTAAGGGATCTTGTGGTTGCTGCTGTTTTTGGAGCAAATAAGATAACAGATGCCTTTTTTGTTGCCTTTGCAATACCAAACCTTTTTCGAGCTTTGTTTGCTGAAGGTGCTTTAAGCTCTGCCTATATTCCGATTCTGGCAGAAAAACAGAAGATAGATAGGGAGATTGCTCTCAGGTATCTTAGTCAACTTATTTACACGGTTGGTGGCATAATATTATTGATAATCTTTTTAGTTTTTCTTTTCCCAAAATATATTATCCTGCTTTTTATGCCTGGCTATGGTAACGACACTGAGCTTTTAAAAATAGCTTCTACGATGCTGTCTATTGTAATGCCATATCTATTACTTGTCACTGTTGTAGCCATAATCACAGGGTATTTGAACCTTTTGGGTAGTTATTTCATATCCTATTCTTCTACAGCTATGCTGAATATTTTTATGATTTTAGGTGCTTATGTCGCTCATTTGTATGGTGGGAGTATTTTGTATCTGGCATATGGAGTTTTTTTTGGTGGGTTATTCCAGTTTCTTTATGTTTTTATTTACTCTATGAAAAAGAATTTCAGATTTGTAAAATTTGGTGAGTCAGATCCTGATCTGAAAAAGACATTTCTCCTTATTGTTCCATCTATTGCAGGGCTTGGTGTAAGCCAGATCAATTTCGTTGTGGGCAGGATTTTTGCATCATTTTTATCTCCGGGGAGCATATCCTATTTGTACTATGCTAACAGACTTTTTCAGCTTCCCCTGGGTGTTTTTTCTGTAGCATTAAGTTCGGTTTCCCTTACAGAGATGAGTAAAGCCCTTGCTGATGGTGATAATGGAAGAGCCTACAAAATTATTGACAAGTCAATTATTTCTCTCTGCTTTATTGTTTTGCCTGCCACTGCAGGACTTTACTCTCTGTCCTATGAGATATCATCGTTTATTTATAAAAGGAGGTCCTTTGGTGAACTTGATACACTTTTTACTTCAGATGCCCTCAAGATGTACGCTCTGGGATTAATATTTTACTCTCTGGTGGGTCTCTTCACGAGGGTTTTCTATTCTAAGAAAGATACTGTCACTCCTGTGAAAATAGCAGCTTCAATGCTGATATTAAATATCGTGTTAAATTATTTGTTGATAATTCCACTTAAACATGCTGGTATTGCGCTGGCATCATCAATTGTTGCTATGTTAAACTCATTTATTTTGTATAGAAGTATAAAAGGTTATTCTTTCTCTATCAGTAGCAATAGGGGGGTATTATTAAAAATATTGCTATCAACCGTTACAATGTTGTTGTCCATTTACACAATAAAATATTTTGGAATGCATGTAATTGTAAATATCGCAGTGTCTGCTTCAGTATACTTTTTGTCCTGTAGTATTTTTGGATTGAAAATTAGAGAGGTTTTGAGATGATAGCCTGTGTACAGAGGGTAAAAAAGAGTTATGTAAAGGTATCTGGAGATATTGTGGGGGAAATAGGTAAAGGGATTAACCTATTGGTTGGTTTTGAGAAGGGGGATAGGATTGAATCTGTCTCAAAATTAGCAAAGAAATGTTGCGAGTTAAGAATATTTGAGGATGAATATGGGAAGATGTCAAAATCTCTTCTTGATGTTGGGGGAGAGATGATTGTGATTAGCCAATTTACTCTGGCCGGGGATCTTTCTCGTGGGAGAAGGCCAGATTTTACAAATGCTCTTAATCCT
>JAIWOA010000155.1 GCA_020217115.1 Calditerrivibrio sp.
GGTAAAGATCTTACCGTCGAGAATGCAAAAATTATGAGTAGATTTCATCCAAGATGTGGGACAAGTTTTCTTCTGATAGTTATGATAGTAAGTATTTTTGTGTTTACCTTGATCCCCAAAGATTCAGATTTTTTGATAAAATTTCTTTCAAGAATAGTTTTTGTACCCATTATTGCTGGTATATCCTATGAGATATTAAAACTTAGTGCAAAATATCAGGATAATTTAATTGTAAAAATGCTCATTGCTCCTGGTTTATGGTTACAGCATCTAACTACTCAGGAACCTGATGATTCACAACTTGAGGTTGCTTTGATCTCTATAAAAGAAGCTCTTGATAAGAATGAAAATAGGGAAGGTTTGATATATGTTTAATAAACTGCATGAAGTTTTTGAAAAATACAAAGAGATTACAGAAAAGCTTTCCGATTCTTCAGTGATTTCAGATATGAAAATTTATCAGCAGCTTAGTAAAGAACATTCAGATTTGAAACCTATTGTGGAGAAATATCTTGAGTATAAAAAAGTTCAGGATTCCATAAAAGAGGCTGAGGCGATATTACATGATAGTAAGGATAATGATCTTATAGAACTTGCCGAGATGGAATTAAAGGATGGAAGAGATCAGCTTAACAAAATAGAGGAAGAGTTAAAATTGTTGCTTTTGCCAAAGGATCCCTTTGATGAAAAGAATATTTACATAGAAATTAGAGCTGGTACGGGTGGTGATGAGGCTTCACTTTTTGCTGCAGATCTTTTAAGAATGTACGTTAGATATGCTGAAAGGTGTGGATGGAAATCTGAGATTATAGATGCCAATGATACAGGTCTGGGGGGATATAAAGAGGTTGTTTTGCTTGTAAAAGGGAAAAATGCCTATAGCAGGCTAAAATTTGAGGCTGGTGGGCATAGAGTACAGAGAATTCCACAAACAGAATCAAGCGGTAGAATCCATACCTCTGCATGTACAGTTGCTGTTTTGCCTGAGGCAGATGATGTGGATGTCCATATTGATCAAAAAGATCTTCGAATCGATGTTTATAGATCTTCTGGAGCTGGTGGACAGCATGTCAATACCACTGATTCTGCAGTGCGTATTACCCATATCCCTACCGGGATTGTTGTTGCATGTCAGGAAGAGAGGAGCCAGATAAAAAATAAAGAGAAAGCAATGAAGCTCCTTAAGTCTAAAATTTTAGAAATGGAGATTGAAAAACAGAAGAATGAGCTTGCTGAAAGCAGGAAACAGCAGGTTGGATCAGGGGATAGAAGTGAAAGGATCAGAACATACAATTTTCCTCAAAACAGGTTGACAGACCACAGGATTAATTTGACTGTTTATAATCTTGATATGGTTATGGAAGGTGACTTAGATGAGATAATTGATGCTTTAAATACATACGATCAGGCAGAAAGATTAAAATCCATTGGTTTGTAAATTGGATGAACTTAAAGGTTATCTTTTTGATTTATTAGATAGAAATAGTTCTCTTATAAATGTCGGGGAGCTTCTTTCAGTTTTAACAAAATTTCTTCCAAACTATCAGGCTATAGAGCTTATATCATTTTTTTCTAAAAAAGATTTCAAAGATTTTAAAAATTATAAAACAGATTGTATAAAAATAGATGGAGTAAATCGTTTCTATCTAAAAAAGGTGCTGGAACATTATCCGGTTTCCTATGTTACAAAGAATAGAAATTTCTTTGGGCGGGATTTTTATGTTGATGAGAGGGTTTTAATTCCAAGACATGAAACTGAGTTACTTGTGGAAACAGCACTCAAATATACAGGTAAAGGCTCAAAAATCTTAGACTTATGTACAGGTTCAGGAGCAATACTTTTTACTATTGCCATCGAAGCCAGTATATCCTATGGACTTGGTATTGATAAAAGTTATCCTGCATTGGAAGTTGCTCATATTAATCGGGATATCTTCTCTATTGGCGGGTGTTGTGATCTATTGTGTGGGGATGTTTTTGATGTGGCTTCATTTAAGATAGAAGAATTTGATGTTGTTACCTGTAATCCCCCCTATGTTTCTATGGATGATTGTGTCGAAGATTCTGTCCTGTACGAACCTAAGATGGCAATATTTGCAGAAGATAAAGGTTTCTTTTTTTATAAAAAACTGTTGAGAATATTATCTAAATCGTGTAGAAAAGATGCTGTTATTTTGTTTGAGATAGGTCACGGTATGGTTGGTGTATTATCAGAAATATTTTTTGGTAAAAATATATATTTTATAAAGGATTATAGTGGTATAGAAAGGGTAATGGTATGGATAAATTCGTAATAAATGGTGGTAAACAGTTAAATGGTAGGATAAAGATCAGCGGTGCTAAAAACTCAGCCCTGCCGATATTGACTGCTACAATTCTTGCAGATGGTGATTATTCTTTAGGAAACATCCCCAATTTAATGGATGTTAGGACGATGCTAAAGCTTCTTGGTGTTCTTGATATAAAATACAACTTTTCAGAAAATAGTGTTCACTTGAAAAATCTTGGGAATAATGAGCTTTATACTGCTCCATACGAACTGGTCAAGACAATGAGGGCTAGTGTTCTTGTTTTGGGACCTCTTCTTGCAAGACGTGGTTTTGCAAAGGTTTCTTTGCCTGGCGGCTGTGCTATAGGGGAAAGACCGGTTGATCAGCATATGAAGGCGTTGGCACAGATGGGAGCAAAGATAGATATAGAGCATGGTTATATTGTGGCAGAAGCTGCAAGGTTGAAGGGTTGTGAGGTATATTTTGATATGGTGACTGTTACTGGGACAGAAAATATCATGATGGCTGCAACCCTTGCCGAAGGTGAAACTGTATTGTATAACGCAGCTCAGGAACCTGAAGTCGTTGATCTTGCAAAATTTCTCAAAAAGATGGGAGCAAAGATAACAGGCGAAGGTACTAATGTAATTACTATAAAGGGGGTATCGGAGCTTAGACCAGCTGACTATATAGTTATGCCAGACAGGATAGAAGCTGGGACTGTGCTTTGTGCTGTAGCTGCAACCGGTGGTGATGTTGTATTGGAAGATGCTCCTGTTGACTGTATGAAAGCTACTATAGACAAGATAATAGAGACTGGTTGTAAGGTTGATATTGTGAATAGTAGCACTTTGAGGATTGTTTCTAATGGTAAATTAAGATCTGCTGATGTAGTGACACAACCCTACCCAGGTTTTGCTACTGATATGCAGGCTCAGTTTATGGCAATTATGACCAGATCACAAGGGATTTCTGTAATTACTGAAAATATTTTTGAAAATAGATTTATGCATGTTTCTGAGCTTAAAAGAATGGGTGCTGATATCCGTTTAAAGGATAGATCTGCAGTTATAAGGGGTGTTGAGAAATTAAGTGGTGCAGATATAATGGCATCTGACTTGAGAGCCAGCGCTGGACTTGTGATTGCTGGTTTAATAGCTGAGGGGACAACCAATATACATAGAATTTACCATCTCGATAGGGGTTATGAAAATTTTGATATAAAGCTAAATAATCTTGGTGCTGATATTAGAAGGGAGAAGGATGAATAGTGTTATAACAGTTGCTTTGCCTAAGGGGAGATTAGCTGAAGATACCATAGAACTATTTTTGAAAAAGGGTATCCTTGATAATAGCTGCGTAGATTTTAATTCAAGGAAGCTGATATTTGAGGATAAAAATAAGGGGTTCAGGTTTTTGATAGTTAGAAATATGGATGTTCCAACATACGTTGAGTATGGAGCTTGTGATCTTGGCATTGTAGGGAAGGATATAATATGTGAAACTCAGGCCAATGTCTATGAGTTTATGGATCTGGGATTTGGTTATTGTAAGCTCTGTATAGCCTCCCTTGAAAAGGATTTTAAATATAAACACGATATAAAGATAGCTACAAAATTTGTTAATATTACAAAGGATTATTTTATAAATAAAGGTTTTTTTGTTGAGACTATCAAACTGTATGGATCTATAGAGATTGCACCTCTTTTAGGATTATCGGATATTATTGTTGATCTTGTTTCTACAGGTGAGACTTTGAAGAAAAATGGGCTTTTTTTAAATGATACTATTATGGAATCGACTGCTCGACTAATAGGAAATAAGAATCTTACCAGATCAAAGTACGATAAAATAAAAGATATATTGGAGATGTTGAGAGGATGAAAAAGTTATTGTTATTATTTTTATTTATTGGATTAGCAAATTACCTTTTTGCATCGACGCTGGATGATGTAATAATTCAGGGGAATAAGAGGGTTTCAAGTAGCAAGATTTATACTTTTATTCCTAAAAAAGGGGAAGAATTTGACTTGAAGAAAGTTGATGATTCTGTCAAGAAGCTTTACGAAAGTGGTCTTTTCCTTGATATAAAAGTTGATCTGAAATTTGATCAGGATAGGATGATTTTGACCTATATAGTAAAGGAGAAGCCTTTTATAAACAAGATATATTTTGAAGGTAATAAGGAGATAAAGGAAGATAAACTTTTAGAAAATATCAAGATAAAGGAAAACTCCCCATTTGATAAGGAGATAGTTGAGAATAGTCTAAAGGAGATAAGAAAAAAATATGAAGATAACAACTTTTTCAATGTTAAGATAGGTTATGATATTGAAGAAAGGGGTAACAATTCTGTAGATATTATTTTTAGTATTCAGGAAGGTGTTGAATCAAAGGTATACACTATTAATTTTTACGGGAATAAAGCTTTTAAGACAAAGGAGCTTAAAAAGCTTATTGAATCAGATGAGAAAGGTATATTTTCATGGCTTACAGGTAGTGGAAAGATAAAACGTGAAAATTTAGAATATGACAGGGAAAAGATAAGGCAACACTATCTAAATAACGGTTATATGAGGGTAAAAATAGGTGAACCTGAGCTTATTTATTCTGAGGATAAGAAAAAAGTCACATTGAATTTCAGGATAGAAGAGGGTGAAAAATATAAGATAGATAATATAGATTTTAAAGGGAATGTACATGTTGATAGTAGTAA
>JAIWOA010000156.1 GCA_020217115.1 Calditerrivibrio sp.
TATAACTTCCCCCATTTTTTTTACCATTCTTGCTGCTACAGGATTTGAAAAAAATATCCACACATGTCTACCTTTGTAACCACTATTTTCTATTAATGCATCGATATTAAACTTTGCACATTCATCATAAATCTCCCTTGCTACCTTCTGACAATGATAATCAAGCTCCTTAAATTTATCGTCATTAGCTAATGCCTGATTTAAAAGATGTTTTGCTATATCAATGTCAAAACAGAGCCAATTTACTGTACTATCGAGTCTATGCTGGTATATACCTATGGTATAATTCCCATTTAAATGGTTTTTAATAACCTTTTCACTTAGAGGTTCCTTTACAGGGATATAACCAACTTGCCCTTCATTATTTCTCCATTGCCTTGCATAAACACCTTCTCTTCCTGCAAAAAGACTAAACATAAGTGTTATCGTCATATCAGAAAATCTTTTATCAATTAGAACATCATCCCTCTTCTCTATAAAAATATTTTTAAAGAAATCGTCATCAGAGAATTTTTTAGCATTTTCTGCTAACTTTAAAGCCAGATCCCCCCTATCCATTTCAAGGAGGATACCTATTGCATGCTTATAGTAAACTGGGTTAGTAGGTTCCAATTTCATAAGTTCATTTAATATCTTAAGCGGTCTATTTGGATTTGAATCATTTAAATAGTATTCAAGAAGTCTCTCAAGTATAGGTTTCCTATCAGATGTCAAAGTAAGGGCTATATTTAGGTGGGTAATCAGCTTTTTTATATCCCCCTTTTTTTCAGCATCATCGGCCATCTTTAAATGTTCATCAAGAGTTAACTTCTCAGCTAAATCCATTTTTACCTCCTAACTATATAAACATTTTTCTGGAAATTTTCTGACAAATATGTTATAAAAAAGTATGTTTAGATTAATGGATCTAATCCCATCTAATTTTTATAAAAAAAGTGATGATATAGAAGTTTCAGAAGGTGATATAATTTTAATCAATGTACTATTCTGGAACGGAGTATACGATATCAAATTAACGGGAGATATTGTAAAAATCAGAAACAGTAACCCAAATAAAATTCGCCCAATCATCATATATAATGTACAAAACAACATAGCTTCATATTTTGCAGTTTCCACAGATGAAAAAGCATATAGATCTTATAAAATAGAGTTTGACTATTCAAACTGTGAGATATTTAAATATTGTAAAATAAAGTTTAATAAAAATGCCTATATATTTTTACTTACAAAAGATGTTAAAAGAAATAGTAAAAAGACTACTGTAGTTGCAAAATTTAACTTTAATGTTAAAAGGTTATTAAACTATATCAATGATGAGAAATTTGTGAAAGAAGTGACAGGTAATACGTTGAAGTTTGAGGATCTATTTAATAGATGTGGGAAATGTGATAAACAATATATTATGAAAATAAAGAAAAGGATTGATGATAATGGATATCACAAAAATAATAGCTTTTATTAAGTCACCCCACGAGCATGAAGATGGCTACAAAGAGTTTTTCATATTATTTGAAAAAATATCGAAAAGATACAATATAGAAAATGTAATGGATGAATACCATGAGTTTGTAACGTCAAATATAATTGAAAAAACAAAATTACTAGAGCCTGCAGAGAAATTTGATGACAAAAGTATGATTTATTACCTGAAGGAGAGTATAAAAAATTTCTTGATAAATACCTGCCGTGCAAATAAACATATGAAGGAAGTTATATCTCTCAATGAAAAAAGACCTCTCAGCGAAAATGAAGAGGATGAATTAATAGATATTATAAAATCTGATGAGATTGAAAGTATCATAAGAATTGAAGCGGTCCAGATTTTAAAGATAGTAAAAAAATCTTTTAGTGAAGATAAACAGAAATTACTATGCGAAATACTTTATCGAGAAAAAAGAAATGAATATAAATTCATTAAAGATATGTCTGAAAATGCTTTTTATAAGGCGGTAGAAAGGCTCAAAACAGAATTGCAAAGATTCTTTCTTGAAATTCATTCCTCTGATGAGGCTGTAAAATATTTTTTATATCATATTTATCCGTCAGAAATCTGTGAAAAATTTTGTTTATCTACTTAGAAAGTTATAAAAAATTAGAAAGGGGTAAAGTTAATGATAGGATATTTGGATGAATTATATAGAATATACTTAGAATTAGATGAAGAAGAAGATATAACTTTGGACTTTGAACCTCAACCCAAAACTGTAAAAAGTGAGTTCGGAGAAGTTTGTTTGTCTCCGATAGGACTTTTTTTAGTCACAGCAACATCTGGAAGATACGTCACAGGGTTCAAAGTTTCTCCATGGATAGATTTTGCAATAAATACAGACTTCATCTTTAGTTTTGATAATAAAAAATGGGTTGCAATAACAGAACATGAGCTCTGGATACCAGAGGATCAGCTATCCCACATCGGCATGATAGATAGCGTAGATTTAGAAATATTTTATAATTATTATGCAAACAAAAAACCTATCCCTTCAAGCCATTCAGGTCTTACAATACCTGATGACCCAGGTTATCCTCAGAATAAATTCAGAGAAAGAGAAATGGCTAAATGCCTGGAATTTATTATGTCTCAATTTCAGGCCCTTGAAGAACTTGAAGAAAGTGATGTAATAGAGGAAAATACAGCAATAGAATCAAAAAAAGTAATTGATATTTTAACATTTAAAAAAATCTTCTCTGAAAAAATTATAACTGCAGAACTCCCCATGGCTGCTGCTTCATCTTCAAAGGTTGCTCAGGGTGAAAATTTCTACCTTTTTTACGAAAATGGCCTATTAACTATAATTATGAACTCCGATGGTGAATCTGCAGGCTTAATAAAAATTGAATTTGAGAGTGAAGAGTATATTACAATCCCTGAAAATAACAGAATAGAAATAGAAATTATAAAAGATCATCTACCACTTGAGTATCTTGCACAAAAAATAAGGATATCTCGTGTTCGATCTATTGAATAACCTCAACGACGAGAACAAAAATTTTGTCAGAATAATCATTGAAGAGGGTAAAATAAATGAAAAAGATCTTCATAAGTTTTATGAACTCTTTTATGATAAAAAACATGAAAAGCACCCTCTTCTCAAAACAAAACTCTTTTTTTCAATAAAAAAATATCCAGACCTTTTTGACGAAAAGTTATTTTACCAGTCATTTGGAGTCCAACTCCAAAATTTAAACCCCTTTGAAAATTGTAGAATCAGATATTTCCCCATCACTGATGAAAATAATACCATATTATCCAAATTGTATCTGTTTGAGCATGATATACCGGATTTCCCTCTAACATTTCCAAATACCGATACAAAAATAAAAAAGTCATTGGAGAAATTAAGAAAAATAATAGGGAAAAACTTCCTTGTATGTTTCGAAGATAATTTTTGTGGAAATTCCTTTGAGCTTGCATTAGCTGCAGCTTTTTTTGTTAAAGAGAGGTATGCAGACAAATATAGTTTTACAGGGGAGATTAAGCCAGATAAAACAGTTTCAAAGGTAGATTACATAGAAAAGAAACGTAAAAAGTCTGAAGAATTAAAATATCTTCTCGTATCCCCAGAGGAGATTGACAATATCTCAGATCTAAGTCTATTAAATACAGATACATTACATCTACCATTTATTCAGCTATTTGCTAAATTACAGAAAGATATCCAGAGAAATTTTAAACTACTTAGTGAATATACCTCCCATGAAAAGCTACTTTCCATATTAAAGATCACTGAGGAAAAATGTTCCATTTTTAGTGAAACTTTTGTGAATAACAGTATTCATGATTGGAAACCATTTTTTGATGAGGCTTTTGGCAAAATAGACAATCTAAAAAAAAGTTATCCTGAAGTGGTCATACACTATCTGCTTGGGACATCAGCCTTTGCTTTCCCATTAGGGGTAAAGCAGACAGCTTTGAATAGTTGTGTATTGTATCATTTTCAGGGGGATAAAATCTATAAAGTTATGGATTTTACTGAAATAGATCCAAGAGAAATTAAAAAAAAAGTTATTAAATACAGCTTAATAAATCCAGAAGAATATATTGATAATGGTTCTGACGAACTTTGTATAGCCATTTATCTTGCAAGCCACAACCTCAAGAATGATGCAAAAAATTTTGCTAACAATATCTTAAAAAGTAATTTTTTATATATATCTGCAGCTAATAGTCAGGGGTCAATCAATCCAGAAAAACCAGAAGACTGGATAAATATTGTAAGGGAGCTCTATTCAAAAATAGATGAAACTGCTAACAACTCCTCCAAACCGATCAAACATTACCATTTCATATTTTCCGTACCTGTACCAATAGCCTTTGCACTTGGGATGGCAATTGGTGATTACAAAACATTATCTATTTATAATTTTGATAAATCTTCTAAGGGATATAGAGAGGTTTTCACTACAAAAGAGATATAAAATATCTGGGGTGGGTACGGAATGGAGATAGAATATAATAATTTTGACTTCGAATTAGAATTTGAAGAGGAAGTATTTACAGATAAGTATCCTGCATTTGTTCTGAGAAGTATACTTGGTAACGAGCTTAAAAAGTTTTCCTGTATACTAAAAAATAAAAACTGTGAGGAATGCCCCCTAAAGTTTCAATGCGCCTACTCCTTTGTTTTTGAGACACCTATAAAGAAAGAGAATGAGGTTCTTATGGGTAGAGATAAAGCTACTCACCCTTTTACAATACATTCAATGGTTGATATTAACAAAAATATAAAATATTTAAACTTTAGCCTATCACTTTTTGGAAGAGGGATAGAATATTTCCCATACATATACTATAGCTTCATGAGAGCTGCTGAAAATGGTATGTTTAGGCAAAGGATCCCATATAAAATTAACAGAATTATGTCGGATAATTTTGTAGTAAACGATGGAGGTTCTGAAGTTTTAAATCTTCCTGAAAGAAAGCTCTGGACATTAGATAGGGAGATACAAACATCTAAAAAAAAGATAAAGATCGATCTTCTTAC
>JAIWOA010000157.1 GCA_020217115.1 Calditerrivibrio sp.
CATCCTTTTGGTTTTGATATTACACTTTGATTTAAGTATGTACCATCAAACTTAACCTCAAGTTTATCATAGGAACTCCACCCAGTCCACTGTCCATCAAGCTCAAATGTCCATTTTTGATTTGTCCAGGCTGCCCCTATGTAGGCAATATCTGGTAGAGTTAGATTTGCTTTTCCTGGAGTTTTTTCATGCTGGAAATAAGGTTGATAAAAACTGGTAGTATTATCTAACTTTGTATGCTCTCCATGTCCTTCAAGTTTTTGTTTGATCTTACTGCGATATGAAGCTCCAAATGACCAATTTTCATTTGGTTTATACAACAAGCCTAAATTCCAACCCCATGCAGTTGAATCTGCCTTTAATACAGAATCCCCTTCTGATGAAAGAGCAAAAGTTGTATTAGTGTTAAAAATCTTTATCCTGTTTTCCAGTGTTATATCAGCTTTCTGGAATACTATACCTCCTCCAATGCTCAGCTTATCTGACACTTTATAGGATATGTTTGGGTTTAGTGAAATTGTTGTTATTTCTGCTTTGGTTCCGCCAGTTGTAAACCTGCCTTCCCAGTCCTTGGGCCACTCGGTGGCAAGTCCAAAGTTTGCAAATACACCTACACCAAAGGCAAATTTTTCCCCCATTTTTTGAGTGTAGTAGAAATTTGGGATAAAGAAAGTTGGCTTTTTAGAATCAGTTTCCCCTGCAGATTTCCCTGTGGTAGCTTGAGCAGTTCCGGCGCTGTCAAAGGTTGCCCTTGGCATGATTGGAGAGACTCCAAGGGATAGCTGGATACCATCCATAAATGCCATTCCTGCTGGGTTAAAGTATACTGCTGAGGGGTCATCTGCCTGAGCTACAAAAGCTCCACCCATACCCAGAGACTTTGCCCCCTGTTCATTAATCTGAAAACCATTTGCTAAAACAGCTGAAGCACACAATCCTGAGATTGCAATAACCATCAATAATTTTTTCATAAAAGCATCCTCCTATTTTATTTGCCTAAAAGCTTATTTTTTAATGATTCATCGATAGGTTTTTCCCCTATATATATATCTATTAGGGCTTTTGCCAATAAACTATCGTCCAGACTTCCTATCTGTTTTCCATTATGGTAGACTGATATTAAACTTTTGTCAAAATATAAATCTATTTTATCTCCTGCAACTATATCAAAGTTAAAAAAAGAAAGAAATTTATCTGATACAGCATTATCAATCCTGTTTTTATAATTTGCATCTATCCCTTCTTTAAAAGCTTCCTTTATCTTATCTGGAGAGAGTTTTTTGTAAATAAAGCTCAGCTTTATCAGTTTTCTATCAGATTTTATAACATCTTCATATTTTGTGGTTTTGTTTGGTAGGTATAGCCCGCATTCATATATAGAAAAAAACATTTTCTTTCGAATGCCGCTCCCATTAAGAAGTAAAGGTTGTGATTTAATTTCAATATTGTCTGGCAAGTTTACTGCATGTAAAAAATTTGGCATTAAAGTTAACATAAAAATCAGGTAGATTATAATTTTTTTCATACTGTCCTCCGATAGTTTTCTATATTAATAAAAAACTGTTTTGTCAATAGTGAATTTTAATTTTTGTATAATAATATTTTTTTTATCAATAGGTTACTTTAAAATATTTTTTGTATTTTAGATTTAATATAAAATAGTTCTTGACTTTAATACGTTTTTATATTAACAATGATATAAATAAGTCGAATAATTGTTCACAGGAGGTTGTTTGTGGATTATAAACATTTAAAATTTGAAAAGAGAAATGATGGGGTAATGATTCTGAAGATTTCTCGAGTTGAAGCGCTAAATGCATTAAATAAAAGTGTATTAAATGAGCTGTCCTATTTTTTTAACTCAACCATGAATGATTGTTCAATCAGGGTTGTTGTTCTCACTGGTGATGGGGAAAAATCCTTTGTGGCAGGGGCAGATATCAAAGAGATGTACAACCTGAATCTTTCTGAAAGTGTTTCTTTTGCAAAGTATGGGCAGAAGCTTTTGCTTAGCATGTACAATTATCATGCACCAATAGTAGCTGCTGTGAATGGGTATGCTCTGGGTGGAGGTTTTGAGATGGCTCTTTGCTGTGATGTTATATTTGCTTCCAAAAATGCCAGATTTGGTTTTCCTGAAGTTACGTTGGGGATCATTCCGGGATTTGGAGGAACACAGGTTTTGCGAAGGCTTGTAGGTGAAAAAAATGCCAAATACCTCATTTTATCTGGGGAGATAATTTCTGCTGAAGATGCTTATAGAATGAATATTTTGAGTAAAATTTATGAGAATCAAGCTGATCTTGTTGCTGGTGCAATCAATTATGCCGAAAAAATAGCAAAAAATAGTCCTAAATCTGTTGAATTGGCTAAAAGAGCTATAAATGTCTCCTTTGATCTTTCTCTTGAAAGGGGTCTTGAATATGAATCTTCACTTTTTGGTGTTCTTTTTACTACAGATGATCAAAAAGAGGGGATGAGGGCTTTTGTTGAAAAGAGAAAGGCTGAATTTAAGGGTAATTAATTAAAACTATCTGGAGGAAATTATGAATTTTGAATTTGAAGAGGAACATAGGTTGTTGCAGGATACATTGGTAAATTTTGTAAATAAAGAGGTTAAACCGCTGGCTCAGCAGATAGATAAGGAGCACAAGATCCCTGAAAAATTGATAAAACAGATGGCTGATCTTGGTTTACTTGGCACCTATATTCCTGAAGAATATGGTGGAGCTGGGATGGATTATTTCTCATATGTTATGACGGTTGAAGAGGTTTCTAAAGCTTGTGGTTCTTCCGGAGTATTTATATCAGCTCATACTTCCCTTGCCTGCGATCCTATACTATCCTTTGGCAATGAAGAGCAAAAGAAAAAATATCTCCCACTTTTGACAAGTGGAAAAAAGATCGGTTGTATATTGCTTACAGAGCCTGAAGCAGGTAGTGACGTTGCTAATATTCAGACTACATACAAAAGAGAAGGGGACTATTTCATAGTCAATGGCAATAAAATATTTATCACAAATGGTGGATTTAAAGGTATAGGGGTACTTTTTGCAAGTTTTGATAGGAGCTTGAAGCATAAAGGATTGTCTGCATTTATAATTGACCTTGAAACAGAGGGTGTAGAGATCCTTAAAAATGAGGAAAAAATGGGTATCAGAGGTAGTTATACTACGGCAATAGGTTTTAACAATGTGAAAATTCCTGTACAAAACCTTCTTGGAAAAGAGGGGGATGGATTTAAAATAGGTATGGAAACTTTGAATGGAGGAAGAATAGGTATTGCAGCTCAGGCTCTTGGTATTGCTGAGGGGGCTTTTGAAAAGGCATTGGCTTATTCGAAGGAAAGAAAGCAGTTTGGAAAGCCTATAAGTGAATTGCAGGCAATACAGTTTAAATTAGCTGATATGGCTACCAGAATTGAGACAGCTAAGCTCATTACGTACAAAGCTGCATGGCTTAAAAATATGAAAAAGACAAATGCAATAGAATCTGCAATGTGTAAAATGTATGCTTCTGAAGCAGCTACCTTTGTTACAAAAGAGGCAGTACAGATCTTTGGAGGGTATGGATATATCTGCGAGTATGAAGTAGAAAGGATGTTTCGAGATGCCAAAATCACTGAAATATATGAAGGTACAAATGAAGTGCAGAGGGTTGTAATATCTAAGATGCTTCTAAAGTGAGGTAAATATGGAATTTAGCAGAGAAATTTATTGGAATGTAGGGCATGGTGTTTTGATCCCAATGTATATTATTGCTTTGGGTTCAATATGTTATGCATTGTTTAGCCTCTGGCAGAGAAAAAGTTTTTATAAAAAAGGTAAACCTGAGAATAGGTTTGATAATCTTTCAGATAGAATATTTTATAGTATAAAAACGACTTTTGGTCAGTTGAGGGTGTTGAGTGATAAAAATGTAGGTTTTATACATCTGCTCCTTTTTTTTGGATTTGTGATCTTAACTATAGGTACAACCCTCATATTCATTCAGGCAGATTTTTTAGATCCTATTTTTGGTATCAAATTTCTTAAAGGTGATTTCTATAAAATATTCTCTCTTTCGATGGATATCGCTGGTCTGGTAATGCTTGTTGCGCTTTTTATGTTTAGCGTGAGAAGATTTATTGTAAAGCCTGATGGCCTTGAAACTACAAAAGATGATTTCATCATGCATATATTGCTATATCTTATTATTCTCTCAGGATTTATTCTGGAAGGTCTTAGAATGGCAGCAACAGAAATAAATAATCCTGATTTAATGATCTTCTCCCCTGTTGGTATGTTATTTGCAAAGTTAATTTATGGAAAGTTTGATCTTGAACTGTTCCATAAGATATTCTGGTGGGGGCATCTTCTCCTTGTTGCTATATTTTTTGTAACCATTGCATTTACAAAATTCAGACATATTGTTTTTATACCTGCAAATTATTTTTTTCACAATGAATTGCCCAAAGGTTCCCTTGAAACGTTAAACTTTGAAAAAGAAGATGAAAACTTTGGAGTGAAGACTGTTTCTGATCTTAAATGGAAAGACATTTTTGATACAGATGCCTGTGTTAAGTGTGCAAGATGTCAAAATAGTTGTCCAGCGTATGCTACTGACAAGCCCTTATCTCCAATGAAACTTATATCAGATATAGGTAGAGTAGCATCATCCGGTAGTGAACTGTTAGAAGTAATTAGTAAGGATACCCTGTGGTCATGTACAACGTGTGGAAATTGTCAGGAGATATGTCCGGCTGAAATAGAGCATGTAAACAAAATTATTGGGATGCGTAGAAACCTTGTACTTATGGAGGGTGAGTTCTCCGGTGAAGAGGTTATGCTCGCTGTAAACAATATAGAAACCAATGGTAATCCCTTTGGTTTTGCCTATGCTTCCAGAGGGGATTGGAGTAAG